>JAQUOD010000003.1 GCA_028717245.1 Candidatus Omnitrophota bacterium | reverse complement strand
CTTTGGTAAATTATTGGTAGAGAAATCCACTGACTTTGCCATAGGCGTATCCTCCTTTGCTGGGCTTAACAGCCCGGTTAGGTTAATAATTTGCGTTATCAACCTAAGAGGATATGCCTTTTTTATTCCTTAGACAATATCAAAAGTGCGAAATATATTTTACATTATGTCATAATAAAGTGTTATTTATTGTCTACCCTCGCAAGGTGGATACAATTATTAAAAGACCTTACTTCTAATAATCTTAAAAGCAAGGCCTTTTAAAAGTACTCTCTTAGCAGTTCTAGTGTAGTTTCTTATTACGCCTCCATATATGGTACTCTTTTACTCGCTCTCACAGCTACTGCTACCATCACCCCCCATATCAGAAAAATCGACAGGGTCATAGGGATACCTACCCTCATCATCTCTGGAAATACTTCAGGAAGGCCAGCGGTGAGAAAAGGCGGATAGGGAACGATTTCTCCGTGAGAGATATGTTCGACTGCCAACATTACCACCCCGCCCCATAACATTGAATTTAACCAATTCATATGGTATTTTTCGGGAACTTTCTTTCCGACAGCAGTTGTTACTATTGCCGCAGCCGTAGGAACCAAGAAACAAGCCATACTTCACCTCCTTTTTAAATTTGAGATTAAAAGTGAAACACCCCAAGTTATAAACACAGGCGCCAACATTACTATTCCTAATATAGCGCTATTTTTAACCATCCCGTCTGTTGTCTTTTCCAAAAACGCTCCGCCTTCATATCCCAATATATGGTCGATCAGAACCATTGCTGCCGCTCCCCAGAGCATTAAAGCCAGAAAACCTAACTTGTAATCCTTAGGTATAACAAACTTACCTAAAGTCGCACCCGCTGCCGCGATAGAAGTCGTTACTAACCACATACCTTTCCTCCTTTCTTTTTAAATTAAAAATCTACCTGCGCCCTCATGCCACCGACAAAGATATTATTTGGGTCATCACCGACATCCCCGCCAAATGGATTCCAGATGTATTGAAAATCAGGGCTTAAAGATAAATATTTATTAACGTGTATCCGGTAATATGTTTCCAGGTGCCCTTCTGGCTTAGCCGAATAGCTATAGTATTTCTTGTAATCACCCGAAGGAAATACCTGGCCGATCGCAAAAGCCAATACGTCATTTTCTCTACCCCAAGGTTTACCTTCTACCCGAAGACCCGTGCTCCAGGAATGTTCCAGTGAATAGTTAAGGTCACCCGTTGCCTTGATATCAGGATTGTAAACCTTAGGATCTTGCCAAGCATAGCGTAAAAATGCGGTCGTTATACCATTAACTTTTTGATCAAAGCTTAATCCAAAACCATAAGTACCCTCCTTTTGCTTGCTGTCATCAAGCCATTTTGTATGATAGGCATTGTTATACCATCCTAAAAAGCGATAGTTACCGGCAAGATCAAAGAAATTAGTCTTAAAGTGGGCTTGCCCGATATTAAAAAGGTTATCCCCTATCTTCTCCCAACTACTCTTTGCGTTCAATAAGCCATAACCTAATTCCAACCATTCCTTTGGCATATAGGCAGCGCGTACACCTAATCCGTTATCCGGAAATTCGATTGTCGGGCTATTACGGAATATCCTGCCCAAGAACTGGGTAGTCTCGTCATTAGCAACTTCGCTTTGATCGAAATAGGCAGTCGGGTCAAGCTTACCAAAGGTAATAACTGCCTTATCCTTAAACAGGCCCTGCTCATACCATAATTCGGTTACCCGGATGTCATCCTCATCATCGGCATCGCGGTTAACATTGCTGTAAAGCGTCAGGTTATCCTCAAGGCCAGCACCCTCTCCTGCCTCAAGGTGCAGAAATGCTTTTCCTCCGGCTTCTTTTAACTCTTTAGCTAAAGTTATATCCGCTGAATATGAGCCATCGGTGCGGTTTTTCTTTTTTGTCTCACCTTCAGGAGCATAGTTAACGTTATTAGTCCCCTGGACAATCACGGTCGCACCCACGCCAAGCTCAAGGCCTTCCATCAGTTTCATAGGTTCACCGGGCACACGCTTAAGCTTCTCCTCAAACTGCGATAGCTTTGTTTCGTATTCTGAAATCGTTTGTTGCTGTACCTTAACTGTTGAATTCTGTGTAGCGATATATTCGTCTTGATTCAAAACTTTCTTTTCTAAGGTAGCAATACGCTCTTTAAGCTGATTAATTTCATCTCTGATAGATAATTCTTCAGCAAAGGTTACCGTAGCGTAAAGAAAAGAAAAAGCTACCAAAAATAATGCTGCTTTCTTTAAAACCGCCATAATTATACCCCCATCCCATCTGTTGTTTGCACCAGCTTAAAGTTATGGTATACTTATGGCTGGGCTTGGTGTTTCGTTATGTTACGCCAGGTACCGCCCCGCCGGAATCTTTTGCGAGAAGAAGGCGGGGTTTATTTTATACTACGTTTTTTAATTTCGTGCTACGATTGGGCAAAAAAATAATAACGGTTAGTTCGCTAAATATCCTTCCCTGTAGTTGATAGGCTTAATGTCCCGTGCTTCACCCCCTTTACTGACTTCAGGCTATCGGATAATTTTTGGGCTTTCTCTGAATGGCCCTTAACCGCTATGATTTCTAAACAGTTATTGTGATCAAGATGAATGTGCTGAGAAGAAATTATTATGCCTCCGAAATCATGCTGGATATCCATAAGCTTATTTACAAGTTCTCTTTTGTGGTGGTCATAAATCAGGGTTATTGCGCCTACGATTTCCTTATTCTTCTTCCATTCAGCTTTTACTAAATTCTCGCGGATTAAATCTCGGAAGGCCTCGGAACGGTTAGTATAATTCTTCTCCCTGATGAGCCGGTCAAACTTATCTAGTAAATCCTTATCTAATGAAATACCGAATCTAAATAATTTATTCATAATTGGTTTTACTGGTATTACTTTTATAAAAATAATAGCACAAAATAAACCAGTGTCAAGTGTTTTGTGCTATAAACTGTTTTTAAACCTTGTCCAAGGGAAATTTTTGCCCGGGCATTCTGTTCTGGCGCCTAAAACCTGATTATGCCCTGTTATTCTTTTAACAGGAATTTTGTAATATTTTCTTAATACATTTACCAAATACACTAAGGCGTCTAATTGTTTTGAAGATACGTATTCTCTATTAAAATTTCCTACGAGGCAAATCCCGATTGCTTTTTCATTCATATTGCCTGCCCTACAATGAGAGCCGCCTTCTTGTTTTATCCAGCGGGGAGAAACCTCAATCTGGCCATCCTGTTTTCCTTTTGTGCCGTTATCAATCACGAAATGATACCCTATCCCTTCCCATCCTTTGCTTTGATGATACTTATCAAATTGCAGGGAATTACCTTCGTCAGTTGCGCTGTGATGAATAACGATATATTTCCATTTCTTGGAATGATATAAGGGTATAACAGGAACAATGGGCGCAGCATTAGGGATCAAAAGGCGTTGCCCCTTACCTAAGGTTTGCGTCTTTAAATTATTTGCGGATGATATGTCCTTTATAGGGACATTGTACATTTTACTAATTCGCCAGAGTGTCTCTCCGGGAGCAACTATATGAGAGGCATCCTGCCTTAAAACCGGCATAGCGGTGTGCGGATATACTTCTTTTGCAGGAGTTATGGGGGGTTTAATAGGCGCGGTAACGCAAGAATTTAAAATAAATACCAACCCTACAATTAGACAAAAAGAAATAACTTTATTCATATTTTAGCTGAAATATTTTCTGTTCCTTTTAGGCCTCTATTCCAAAAACATTTTTGATGATTAACCCAATAAAGAAATTGATTATAGCTATGCTTAAACTTAAACCCGCCATTTCGAAAAATCTTTTTCTAAAATTCAATCCTTTAGCAACCGATATATAAAAAGTAAAAATGAGGATTACCAAGAGGGAATTAGATAATACAAAACCTAAGCAGATAAATATATTCTTAAATATAAGATAGGGAAAAATTAAAAGTATAACCGTTCCTACGTAGGCAAAACCGGTATATATGCTTGCTTTTAAAGGGCTTTTTTCCGTTTCTTCCTGCTTGGTGGATAAATACTCTGAAGCTGCCATAGACATAGAGGCCGCAATCCCAGTAATCAACCCTACCATGCCGATAAGCCTTGTGTTTTGTATTGCCAGAGTAAACCCTGCCAAGGCGCCGGTTAATTCTACCAACGCGTCATTTAAACCCAACACCATAGAGCTTACGTATTTTAAACGCTCCTCATCGATTAAATCTAAGAGTTCGTTTTCATGTCTACTCTCATCCCGGATTATCTCTTCAATTTTAGGAGATAATTCTTTTATTGCTTCGTAAGTATCTTTAGCGAGGTCTTCCCCTTTTTCCATAAGCCTCAAGCCGAAGTTTAAACCAAAGACTTTAGAAATAAACACGTAAAAGAATATTTTCAAGCGGTCAGGAGCTGGCTCTTGATTAGTTATATCCTTAAAAATCCCGTAATGCTCAAGCTCCTCTTGGGATATCTTTCTCAAGATTTCCGAATGTTCTCTGATTTTTACAATAGAAGAAAGCCTTCTATACACAATATGATCGGTAATCTCGTTCCTCTGGGCTTTTAAGACTTTTTCTTTTAAATTCTGATTTAACATTTTGTCTGCTGGTATAATTAAAGAATCAAATTAAGTAATGTTCCGATTAGTAACGCAACCACAATCATAATAGATGTGCTTTTAAGCGTATCTTTTATCCCCAATTCCCCGATTAAAACTATATAAGTAGCAATGCAGGGAAAGTAAACCGCTAATATCGTAGAGCCAACTACTAATTGCTTAGTAGTCAGATTAAGCGGCCCAAGCATACCTACAGCAACATCTTTTCTTAAAAAACCAACTATTAAAGCAGAGGTAGCCTCTTTGGGAAGTCCCCATAAGCCGGTTAAAACCGGAGTAAAAATATAAGCAAAGAAATCTATAATCTTTAAGGTATAAAGTATATTCACAAAAAACACACCTAAAAGCACCAAAGGCAACGCTTCCTTTAAAAAACCGGATAAACGCATCCAAAGTTTCTTAATCACCGCTTGAATCTGAGGTGTTCGATAAGGAGGAATTTCAATTAATATCTCAGGGCTTACTCCTTTTAAAACTCTATTTAAAACCAGGCCCTTAATTATTAAGAGGAGAAAAAGAACAAAAAATATGATTGCTACATACTTTCCTCCTCTTTGCCCCACTAATCCCACAATCATGGCAATTTGCGCCATACAAGGGACGCCGATTGCCATTAAAGTAGCAGCGATAAATTTTTCGCGTCTTTCCTCTAAAAGCCGAGTGGCTAAGAGACCGGGAACTTTACAACCTAAACCTAGAATAAAAGGAATTATCGCATATCCATGCAGGCCCAAATGATGCATAAAATTATCTGCTAAAACCGCCAAGCGAGGAAGATATCCTAAATCCTCCAGTAACCCTAATATGAGATAAAAACTAAATATATAAGGTAGCACCATGGCAACAGGAACATAGAGGCCTGTGGTTAAAAGTCCGAAAGACTGGCCAAAATTTATTTTACCTTCTATAAGATTACCAATAAGAATATGGTGTAAAAAACTTCCCTCCAGCAAAAATGCGCTTAATTTCATCAACAAAGGCAACCATAACTTGGTAAACAAGGGTTCAAATATATGCCCAATTAGATTCTCCCCAACAAAACGAACTACCCAAAAGGCACAATATATGATACCTAAGGCAATCGGCAACCCTGTGAGTGGCTTAATACTTAAATCTTCCAGTCTTTCTAACAACGTGTGGTGACGGTGAGTTAATTTCTGAACCTCTTCTACAATTTTGCCTATTTTTTCCCATTTCTGGCTATCAGAAGAAGCAGATGAATCTCTCGCCTTTGTTTCTGGCAAGCGATCGATTAGTCCTTTGATGCCCTCTCCGGTTAAACCACAAGTAGGAATTACCGGTACTCCTAACTGTTCTTCTAATTTTTTAATATCAATATAAATTCCCCGGTGCTTGGTATCATCCCACATATTCAAAGCCACCATAAACGGCATACCTTTTTCTAAGAGTTGTAAGGTTAGATAAAGATTTCTCTCTAAATTTGTGGCATCAATAATATTAATCACCAAACCGCCTTCTTTTACCATTCGGCAAGCCACGTCTTCGGCTTTGCAAGTCGGCTCTAAAGTATATGTTCCCGGGACATCTATAATCATTACTGCTTCATCACCAAGCTTCATTTTACCCTGGGTAAACTCTACTGTTGTTCCGGGATAATTAGAAATTATTACCTTTGCTCCGGTAAGCCTGGAGAATATGGCGCTTTTGCCGACATTAGGATTCCCCACCAATAAGATCTTCTCTATTTTCATCTCTGTACTTCCACTAAAATTCTTCTGGCCATGCCAAAACCAACAGCAATCTGTATATTATCTACCTCTACTGTCTGGGGACCACGCCAAAAATGAGAGCTTACCTTAGTTATCTTCTTTTCCGGCCTTACTCCCATACTTTGTAATTTTCTTACGAAGCCTTGGCCTCCCTGAATTTCTTTTACTATACCAGTTTCTCCTGGCTGCATTTGGGTTAAATCTATTTTTATTTTATTCATCTTATAAGATCCCTTCTCTTAGCCAAAAAATAGATATTGCAACAGGGGCAAATCTCGCCCCAAAGAAAGACTATTTTTGCGAATTTCGATCTCGGGAATTTACGGGATATAACGCAAAGAGGACAAATTCTGTGTACGAAGGATAGGATTATCAAACATTTATTTAGAATAATTTTCATCGTATTCTGGTTTTCTTTGGTATCTTGCCATTCCTAAAATACTTATCAATCCAGCCGCTTTTTACGCGCTTTCTGGAATCGAAATGCGCCACATACGGCTTAATATCTAAAAGCGGCGTTCCGTCAAGTATATCCACTTCAGAAAAAGTAATATTATTGCCTTTAACCTTTCCCAGCTTCACAATTGAAAATCCGATATGATTCGGCCGATGCGGGCTGCGTATAGCGAATATCCCATGCTCCTTATCCTCAAGGAATGGCCTGCCCACAAGCCGCTCTTCTTTTGAGCGGTGAAAATAGTAAATTAGTATAAGATATGAAAATCCCTTGATATCTTTTAGACCCGCCCGATATTCAGGGAAAATCTCTATTGTGCCCCTGACGCCTTTCTCAAATTTGCCCTGGATGGGAATACCCTTAGTCTCTCTATAGGGCGTATGGATGATTCCAATGGGCTTTAGTTTAAGCTCTCCTCTCAAATCTTTTCTCCTGAGATTACCACAAACCCACCCCGGCCAAAGCCTTTCTTAGGCTTTTCAACTGAATTTATTTCATCCGGGAATTTATATATCGTTTGATAATACGAAACTCTGCCGAAACCTGACATCTTAAGTAAATCAGTAACTTCTTTCACGCCGAAAAAATGAGCCTGCCTATAAAATAGACTCTTTTTCCTTTGATAAAAATTGCCTAAAAAACTATCCTTATCGATAATTCCAACAATAATCTTACCACGATTCTTTAAAACCCTTTTTGCCTCTATCAATACCTTAATGGGATCTTTAACAAAACACAAAGTAATAATAATAGCAACATAATCAAAAATGGAACTGTCAAACGGTAATCTTTCTCCTTGAGCATGGCGTGCATCTATACCTCTTTTTTTGGAAATTTTAAGCATATTTTCAGAAGGATCGACTCCGTACTTTATCCCTAATCTAGAAGCGAATCTGCCTGTACCAACGCCAATTTCCAATCCCTCACCTTTCTTAGGTACAACTTTTTTCAGTGCGCCAATTTCTGATAAATAAGCAAATTTATGCCTATTATACCATACGTCATATTTTTTATAATACTTATCGAAAATATCGCTCATAAATCCAAATCTCCGAACCAGCCGTCAAAAAAACGCTTAAGATGCTCATATTCCTCTTTTGACATAATATTCTTCTTAACATCTTTTTCTTTAAAAGAAAACCTGTAATTCGCGCAGTAACTTGTGATAATATCCTTTGCGTGGTTTATCTTCTTAAACATCTCTTCGCAGTGTTTCTTATCCTTCTCCTTGCATCTATCAGGATGGTATTTAAGGGCTAAATCCCTAAAGACATCTTTAATCTCTTCCATGCTTGCCTCTTCACCTAGCCCTAAAATCTTCCTTGCTTCATTAATCTGCTTAAAATCCATCATAAAACGCTCTTGTGTTATTAATCAGATGTATTTCTTAATCGTAGTTTCCAGCTCTGCCTTAGGTAGCGCGCCTACAATTTTATCCACTGCTTCCCCATTCCTAAAAATCGCTAACGTTGGTATGCTCATAATACCATAGCTGGAAGCTGTCTTGGGAGCCTCATCCACATTTAACTTACAAACCTTCAATTTTCCTTTGTATTCTTTGGCAATCTGCTCAATTACCGGAGCAAGCCTAAGGCAAGGGCCACACCATACTGCCCAAAAATCTACCAGAACAGGCAAAGTTTCTTCCAACACCTCCTGCTTAAAATTGCCGTCATTTATATCAATCCCCATCTTTTACTCCCTTCTCTTTACGCTCAATTTCTATGGACTCAACAAAAAATTCCTTATCCATCTGGATATTAACATCCGCGCTATTGCAAAAAGGACAACCGAATACCCTCTTGGTAATGCGGGTGCTACGTTTGCAGTTTTTGCACTCTAACAGGATTTCAAGGGGCAGAACTTTAAGCAGCGCATTCTTAAAATTCTCACCTTTAATCAACTCATTAAAGGAACCTTGCAAGGTTTCAGCAGCAACATGGCTAAAAGGGCTTAAGCGAACATTGACTACGGCCTGCCCAGTAACCTTTTCTTTAGCCAATTTCTCTTTTAAGACTGCAAATATTTCGTTAATGAATCTTGTCTCGTGCATAGAATCCCTTTACACAGCCGCGGTAACATATAAATATTTAAGTAACCGCGTACCTATATTTTTAACATCATGCAAAGTATCAGGCGGAATATATAACACTATCCCATCCTTTAAGATAAAATGTTTATTTGCGATACTGACCTGCGCTTTGCCATGTAAAACAACTAAGACCTCTTCTTTGCCCCCTGTATTATGAATTCCTACGGTATCGCCTTTTTTAATGGTCATAAATCCCGAAGATAAGCCTTTTTTCTTGCCGGATTTACCAAATATACGCTTAAACTTCTTTCGGCCATCAAGCTTCTTAACAAAAGGCCCAATGTTTTTCATAAGCTCTTAGCAGCAAATATAATATAAGCTTTCTTAAATTAACCATGCGGCTTTACCCTTTCAAAGATTTACTTTATCTTATCGCCTTTCACAAATAACAAAGGAAAAACTATATCGCTTACGCAGCAAGGAAGCCAAACTGCTAAAAATAAAAATATAAAAATAGTAACATATGAAAACCAGCTTAAAATCACTATTTTTGCCATAATTATATGGAACAAAGACGCCCAGGTACTTAACAACACATGGCCGGCATGGGGAAATTTTGTTCTTGGTTTAAAGTAAGCAATCACTATGCCTAAAATGGCCAAAGGGTTAACCAGCCACCATTTCTCAATGAAACCAAGGTGTATTCCCCTATTAGGCATACCAAGCAGGGATTCAGCCACGTAAGGAATAAGGGAATCGCTGATAGTCGCGATACCCACGGATCCAACATAGCCTATTATAGTTAAAGCCCAAAAATTACATTTTCCTTTGATGCAATTAGCGCTTATGCTGGGGCACGTATGAAGTTTATACATTGCCGCGGTAACTAGTGCGCTTAAAAACACATGCAAGGGATGAAGCACATAAAAAATATTATATGAAGCCTCGTAAGGCAGCTTCAATGTAAACGCCATGATAATTATTCCAGTAATTGTGCCGAATATCGTAAAAGGAGCGTGCGTCTTTAATTCTTTTAAAATGTTATAGGCCATTTTATTAGACCTCTATCTCCTGCCCTGCTTTTATAGATACAAAATTCTCCGCATAGTATTTTTTAAAAATATCTTCCGCTACCTCACCGCTGCAATGCGTAGGCCCGGCTTTTATTATATTCAGCTTTTTGAAATTCTCGGCTACTATTTCTATTGCCCGTTTATCTGATTCCATCAGGTGAAATCCACCCAATACAAAATAAACAGGCTCAACAGGAAATTTAGCCTTTGCCTTTTCTACCATTTTTAAAATCCCGGGATGTGCGCATCCGGTAATTATAGTAAGCCCATTATTCGTTTTTAATACGATTGCCTGCTCAGGCATGTACCTTCCACGAAAAGCGCCGGGTATTTCTCCCGTAATATAAATATCCGGCGCAATCTCTATAATTTTTTGAACTTCAATAAGGTCTCCTCCCAACTCTTTTACTTTATCTTTAAATTCTTTGCCGAAACCAGGGCAGGAATACACCTTAAACCCCTCTCTTTCTTTGAGTATATCCCACAGCCCTCCCCAGTGATCCCAATGGTCGTGAGAAATTACTACCGCTTCAATCTTGTTTATATCAACCCCTAAAGAGCGCATATTTTGAAGTAACCATTCCCCTTTTTCGCCAGTATCAAATAATATTTTCTCGTCAACTAAAAATGATACGCCCCAACCAGTACGAAGGCTATTTTCCAAAGCACCTTTATCAAAAATCACTTTTATCCGCATTTTAAAAACCGCCTTTTTAAAATAGAATTAACCTTTTTAACTTGCCTGCCGATACTCTTAAGCAGCCGTCTGATAATCTCATCCTTTACAGACCCCGTCTCCCGAGCAAGGCGGAGTATCGCATCGCTCTGTTCTGCCGCAGCAGGTTTTGCCTCCCTGCGAGCCTATTATATGACTACCGTTAGAAATAAAACTCTGAGAGAAAATCTTCTTTAATTTTTTACTTCCGCACGAACTGCACTTAATTTCTGCCTTTTCTTGCCCAACGCCTGTAAGGAATTCGCTGATTTTTCCGCAATCCCTGCACTTATATTCATAAATCGGCATATCGTCTATTTTCCCTTCTTGCATGCAGCTTTAATTTAAATTTTTCTACTAGGCTTAAATAGTCTATGATTAATTTGCCGCTTAAATGGTCTATCTCATGCTGGAGCACTCTCGCCAAAAGCCCCTGTGCCTCTAATTTTATAACCTTTCCCTTTTCGTTTAATCCACTGACAATAATTTCGTCCGGCCTATCTATAACCACGCCTACGCCCGGGATGCTTAAACAGCCCTCTTCCATCTTATCTAACCCTTTTGTTTTCAGAACTACAGGATTAGCCAATTTGATTGCGCCTTCGCCAATATCTGCAACTATCAAATTTTTGGAAATTCCAATTTGAGGCGCAGCCAAACCAATTCCCGCAAAATGCCGCATTGTAAAATGCATCTCTTCAAAAAGCCTTGCTTCTGTATCTGTAATATCTTTTATCTCAAGCGCATTCTTTCTTAAAACGCTATCCGGATATTTTTTTATTTCTAATGGCTCCATTTTTCTTTAAATTGTAAAATAAAACTATATTTCCCATCTTACATCCGGTTTCCCTGGCTACCACCGGGCATTTCACCATAAATAAGAAAAAAATAGGTCTTTTTTCGTTTGATAGAGATTCAAAATTACCCTGGCCTTTACTGATTATCATATCCGCGCTTTTATAAATTCGTTTGAATTCTTTTGAGCATAAAGCAAGAATCGTTCCCGGAGCGCCTGTGCCGTTAGAAATCACCTGAGCCGTCTTATCGATCCCACAAACCTTGGCATCTTCAAATAGCGCATCGTTTATAACGGGTTTTTCCTTTACGGCATAGTAAATGTTTTTATCCAGATACTCTTTTTTTATTTCTTCGACTAAAACCCGGTCAAATACCACCTCTCCTGCGTTATCAGCCAGATATAAAATATCCCCTGCCTTCTTTAAAGCCCGTCTGAACTCTGCGTAATGAAATATAGATTGTCTATAGATAACCTTATTTTCCTCTGCGAGTATCTTTTTTAACTCCGTTTTTACATTCAAGCTATTCTTTACGCCAAAATCTATGATATTACCGGCGATAGCCAACTCCAGCGCTGTCAAAAGCCTGTCCTGGGAATGATTGACTTTATTCCTTAATTTGCCTAATAACCTTAAAGCAATGCGATTGCTTTTTTGTTTTATCTTTTTATACGGATCTCTATTAGGGGTTATCTTTCTTAAAAGAGCGTACCCAAACCTAGCTATTTCAGGAGGGCTAGCTTCAAGCGATATCTTCGGAATTTTGCGGGCAAATTCATCTATAATCTGTTTTTGCTGTTTTGGGGTTGTCCGGACAATCCGGCTGCCTTCCAGCGCTTGCCGAAAGAAACAAGGGATGCAATCTAAATAAGTTTTCATGATTTTATTTTGTTTTTATCGTCTAAAATAATTACCTGGGGTTTTATCAACTCTGCCTGGCTATCTTCTACTATTCCGTACGCAATGATACAAACTCTATCCCCTACTTCCGCCTGACGTGCTGCCGGGCCGCAAAGAACGATTTGTCCGCTGTTTTCCTCTTCTTCAATCACGTATGTTTCAAAACGCGAACCATTATTGAAATTTACTACCTGGACTTTTTGGTTAGCCGCAATATCGCTTTTTGCTAAAATCGCCCTATCAATACCAATACTCCCCTGGTAATAGAGCTCCTTTTTAGTAATTATTGCCCCGTGAATCTTCGATTTTAAAATCTCTACCAGCATTATATTATTTAACCTTCCCCCTTCTTTTTAATGTTTCCTCATCGCTTAAAGAAACAATGCTCTTTTCCGCCCTCTCATCATACGCACAAACTACATTAATCCCCTGGCAAGAGGCAATAAAATTACCCTTTATCTTAAAAATTTCTTCTTTCGTTAATGCCTTGATACCGCATGGCCTTAACGGCGTATTAACTTGGATTTCATCCGGTTTGATATAATTTGCTAAATAAACATACTTACTAATATACACTTTATTGTTTTCCATAAACATTACCTGTAATGCTAATTTCCCCCCATAGCTTTTCCTGAATTTTTTTATACCATCTAAAATGCTGCCGAATTCTACTTCATTAGCAGGCCTATTAATTTCCTGCAAAGATTCCGGGGAATAGGCATCTAACTTGGCAACAACAAAATCTGCCAAAGCCAGTTCTTCCCTTGCTTTATTTGTCCCCATTAAAGAACTATTAGTTAAAACTGCAATCGGCTCTTTACGGACAAGTTTTACCGCTTTTATTGCCTCGCCTAAATTTGCCGCTAGAGTAGGCTCTCCCCTGCCGGAAAAAGTAATATAATCTATATGCGTCTGAGGTAACATCTCTAATTCTTCTATAATCTTTTCAACTGGAACATAAATTTTTCTTTCAATTGTGTGCTTTTTAACCGGGCCAAGTTGGCAATAAACACAATCAAAATTACAGATTTTTTCTTCCTGCGAAAGCAGATCTATGCCTAAAGAGCTCCCCAGCCTCCAAGAGGGCACCGGGCCGTAAATATATTTAAACACAGGTTTCATTGGTTATCCCCGACGAATTCTTTTATTCTAGCCACAATCTCTATAAACGCTTCGGCAGACTTTGATTTATGTTCAAAGGAAACAAACGGCGTCCCTTTATCGCCAAACTCGACAAATTCCGGTTCAAACGGCACCCTTCCTAAGAACGGAATTTTCAACTCTCGCGCCGCCTTTTCGCCTCCACCTTTCTTAAAAATATCTGTTTCAGTATGGCAATGCGGGCAGATAAACCCGCTCATATTCTCAATGACGCCTACAACCGGTATTTTAATCTCTCTGGCAAATAAAACGCTCTTTCGTGCATCAAGTATGGCAACGTCTTGAGGTGTAGTCACAATGATTATGCCGCTTACATTAGGGACCAACTGACAGGCGCTTAATGGTTCATCCCCCGTCCCCGGAGGCGAATCAATAACCAAATAGTCCAATTCTCCCCAATTCACATCGCTTAAGAATTGCCGGATAACCGCGGACTTAGCAGGCCCGCGCCAGATTATCGGCTGATCCGGGCTATACCCCGAAAGGGCGATGCTAACAGCTTTAAGGTTTTTGCTGACCTCAACCGGCTCTATTCCGGATTCAAGGGCAAAAATTGATTGTTTCTCAATCCCGAGCATCTTGGCGATATTAGGTCCGTGAAGATCGATATCTAAAATGCCAACCATATTACCGGAAAGCGATAACGCATACGCAAGATTTACCGCCACCGTTGATTTACCCACCCCGCCCTTGCCACTCATCACGATTAAAGGATGCCCTATTTTAGATATCCTCTCTTTAAGCCGCTTTTCCTGCACTGAATATTCCGCTTCTCTAGATTCCATATTTGTCTTTCATTCCGCTACCGTTTATTTATTAAGACATAATTTCTTTCGTCACTATAATCTCTTGCCTTGCTCATTAGTCTTACATTTTCAAGTTTCCCAAGTTCTTTAAGTTTATCGTAAATAAGCGACCAAACGCAATCCCGCTCAGGGTCAACTTCGCACTTTCCTCTATTAGTCCCGCCACAAGGGCCGTTACGCAGGCCTTTGGGGCACCGCGTCACCGGACATATTCCTCCGGTGCTGCCGAGAATACACTCTCCGCACATAAGGCATTTTTTCTCAAAACGGTCTTCCTGTGGGGAAAGCCGTATTATCTCTCCCTGAAATAACGTATCATTTGCCGGATATACGGGCTTTCCTGTCACTTCCGCTATGGCCTGCGTGCCTCCGCCGCAGGCAAGGCTGATAATTGATTCTGCTGCGGCTATTTCTTTTTCTTTACGCCTGAGAAGCTTTTTTGATTCTAAAAGATAACAAGCCGGATTAAGAATATCCCAACCGGTTACTTTTTTACCTTTAGCACTAAACAACTCAGATAACAGTTTTGTTTCAACCTCTCCTCCGGTTTTACAGGTAGTCGCGCAGACAGCGCAGCCAACTAAAAAAACAGCCGAATCATTTTTAATATAATCGAGAATCTCCTCTATCGGTTTTTGTTTAGTTATAATCATGCCTTTAATAAATAATCCGCTATCGCCCGGTAAAGCGTGCTTACAGAAAGTATCGAACAATGCAAGTGGTCTTCCGGTAGCCCCTTTAATCGTTTAATCACCTCTCCCGCCGAGATATTTAAAGCCTCATTGACAGTCTTGCCGTAAGCCAAATACGCAACCATTGCAGCGCATGCCCTGGTAGCTCCACATCCATCTGCGTAATATCTGATATCGGTAATCCTTTTATCTTCTATCACCAGGTAGAATTCCATAGAATCTCCGCAAGGCCCTTTTAAATATGAAGAAGCTGTGGGGTCATTCATCCTGCCAAAAAACTTAGGGCTATTTAAAAGACTTATTACTTCCGTAGGATAGCCGAGGGTTCCCTCTTTGCTACTTGAATTCTTCATATAAATTCCCTCCCGAATGTAATATTTCTATATGGCCGCGTATTCGCTTTTATTTTCAAGTACGGGCTCCTTCCGGGAGCTAACCGGTAATTTAGACTCGTTGATAAATACCTTGGAATCCCCCATATGAACACATTGCCCGTTCAGCTCATTTGAAAAAAGGTATTGCTTATGGATATCCAAATTCTTTATAATTTCTTCTTCCCGGGAATACATTGAAACAAAATCTATGCCTTTTTTCGTTAAAACAAAAACAGGTATTTGCCGGGATAGCTGTAATACGGCCAAATGCCCGATCATACGACGTATATCAAAAGAAGCGCAGCTCCACACCAGATCAGCGTAGTCACGTATCATATTGATTTTGTTTTTAGATATACCGGTCGTACATACCGCTAAAGAAATTATTTTAACGCTGTCTTCTTTTTCTAATGAACGGAATACTTTTAAGTCCTCGGCTGAATGGCCGCATACAGTAACAGCAATAGTCTTATACCCGGCTTTTATCGCATCCTCAACTCCCCGTACCTGATTAATAAGCGCGTTTTCAAATACTACCCGACAGCCGGAATTTTTAAGATTATGGATAATCTCTTTAATGGGCGAGGTTAACAATAGACTATTCATTCGGGCGCCAATACCCTGGACGACTTCCGGCTTATTCGTAACCACTGTTCCTGCCCCTTCACACACTACAACCGCCGCGTCAACGGCCTTTTTTCTTAACGCAAAACTGATCATCTCTGAGGCGCCATACGGTATTGCAACACCATCAGATGAAATCTTTCGTTTATACGTGAAAAAACCGTAGTCTCTTATTTTTGACTCAATCGCTTTTTTTATGGCATTTTTAAGAGCTTTCTTGTTATTACCCGAAATACCACTAAAATCCCTGTATAAATGCTTTGCCAATGGGCAAAAAGTAAGTGTCGGCTCGGTAATATTGATAACCTTTCCGTAAGACACGCTCACAAAAGATGAAAAATATTTTAATACGTGTATATCCCGCTTATCCATAAGAGCCTTATTTTAAACTTGCAGCTTCTCCCAAATCCTAATAATCTCATCTTTAACAGGAGTGTCTTTATATTCCATAATCGTCTTACCCTCTACCATAGCTTCTACTACTGCTTTATCAAACCCGACCTTGCCGATCAATGGAATCCTGTTCTTTGCGCAATATTCCTCAATTTTATTTGACATTTCCATATTTAAATCATATTTATTAATTACCATCTTAGACGGAACGTTAAAGTGGTTCGTTACTTCTATAACTCTTAACGCATCATGAAGACCGGATAGCGTAGGTTCAGTTACTACTACTGCGCAATCTACGCCAGAAAGCGAAGCAATTACCGGACAGCCTATACCAGGAGCGCCGTCAATAATTACCCAATCGAAATTTGCCTTCTCTGCCAGGTCTTTTGCCTGCTTTTTCACTAGAGACACAAGCTTGCCTGAATTCTCTTCAGCTATCCCAAGCTTAGCGTGCACCATAGGGCCAAAGCGCGTCTCGGAAATAAACCACTCTCCGGCAAGGTTTTCCTCCATCTTTATGGCGCCCACCGGGCAAATATGGCTGCAAAAACCGCACCCCTCACAAGGCACATGATCAACTACAAAGCTGTCGCTTATGGCGTTAAATCTACAGGCTGCGATGCACTTGCCGCATTGCTGGCAGATTTTTTTATCAATTGACGCGCTTAAACCGCTTCTAAAGTCATGGCGTTCTTTGATTTTTGGCTGCAATAATAAATGTAAATCTGCCGCGTCAACATCGCAGTCAGCCATAACTTTATTTTTCGTTAAAGCGGCAAACGCTCCCGTAATTACTGTTTTACCCGTGCCACCTTTCCCGCTTATCACAACTATCTGCTTCATATAATCTTATCCTCGTTATATTTTCCCATACACGTCCTGAGCTGCTAACACTATGGGGAACATTGTCGGGGCGCTAGTCAAATAAGGATGCGTCGCTACTTGCAAAGTCTCCAATTCCGTGGCCGACATGCGCTTCTGAATCGCAACACCTATGATATTTATCATCTGCGCGCAGGACATACCGCAGCTTACCTGCCCTCCCAAAATGATCCCCGATTGCTTGGAGAAAATCAGTTTTATCTTGCCCTTACAGGCACCCGGCAAAGAAGCGGGATGTTTATCCACGCCGTCGATACTTCCGACGACAATTTCAAAACCTTCTTCTCGGGCGGTTTTCTCGGTAAGCCCGGCCGAACCTAAAACTAATCCATCGATGTACGTCGAATACACCGCAATAGTCCCCTTATTTTCGCGGATTACCTTAATCTGGTAAAGATTAGCACCCGCAATCCTGGCTTCGGCCGTCGCGGTAGAAGCTAGCATTACAGGAATTGCTTTACGGGTATAGAAATCACGCTTACAGGCACAGTCTCCGATGGCGAAAATATCCGGGTCCGCTGACGAACGCATGTACTCATCGGTCATAATACCTTTACAGGATCCGATCTCTAATCCGGAGTCTACGGCTATTTTGACGTTCGGCTTTGAACCTACCCCAAGAATTACGCCTTCGATCGGAAGCTCTCTTCCGTCACCAAGCTTCACCTTTTCGACTTTATCCTGTCCGATTATTTCCTCAACCTTAGTATTGGTCAAAACAATCACTCCTTTTTCCCGCAAACGCGCCTCAGCAACTTGCGAAAATTCCGGATCAAAAGAGTTAGCGAGTATTTGCGGAAGCATTTCTATTAAGACAACGTTAATCCCTTTGATTTTAGAAAGCTCGTCGGCAAACTCGACGCCGATAAATCCTCCTCCTATAACTAACACATTTTTGCACTGCTTAATCTGGTTTATCACGCCTTTTAAATAGCCCATTTCTTTATTTATAGGATATACCCCTTTTTTATCCACTCCCTTGATAGGTAAAATTATCGGAGTTGAGCCTATCGCTAAAACTAATTTTTCATAGGAATACGTATCTTTATTTCTTGTTTCTATAGTCTTATCTTTACGGTTTATGCTTACGGCGGAATCAACAACAACCTCAACATTATTTTTTTCAAGTGATACCATCCCTAGCTTATTTTCTTCGGGGTTATCGAGGCTAACGAACATATAGGGAATTCCGCAGGGGATAACTCCATTTGCGATATCTTTCATCACCAGGATACTTTTGTCGGGATAGTATTTTCTTGCAGTTATGGCGCATACAACTCCCGCAGGGCCCGCGCCGATAATAAGAATATCTGCTTTTTTGTTCATAGATTCTCCTATTTTCTCAACAATTCCAGCATTATACACATGCTGTGGATCACTTTTATATCGTTATCATGACAAAATTGTATAGCATCTTGGCTTTCCGCGCCCGGCTGAAGCCATGCTTTTTTTATGCCTTTTTGCAGGCATTCTTTTAAAATGTTTTTCGTCACTAAAGGAGGCGTAACTATATTAGCGGCATCCACGCTATATGGAATATCGCTTATAGTCTTATAGCAGGTCCTGCCTTCTATCTCCTTTAAGCGAGGATTAACGGGAAAAACCTCATAGCCTTTTTCAATCAAGTTAGCTAAAATCCTATAAGCAAATTTTTCTTTATTCCTAAAAGAGCCTATTACAGCGAACCGTTTTTGCTGTAAGAAATCTTTAATTAGATTTTCCATGTTTGATTTTATTAAAAAAGCTCTGAAAATCTTTTTTAGATTCCGGGAATGCCTTAACCATGGGTTCTCCCTTTGAATAGGCCATGGCTATTTCTTTTCTAAAGGGTATTCTCATCAATACCGGAATATTTTCCTTTTGGCAATACTCTTCGGTTTTATTATTTCCTAAATCCGAGCGATTGATAACTACACCGAAAGGAATCTTTAATTTCCTTAGAACTTCTACAGCTAAAATCAAATCATTTAAACCAAACGGCGTAGGCTCGGTAACTAACACGCAAAAATCACTGTCCTTAACCGAAGCAACTACCGGACAGGAAGTACCCGGAGGAGCGTCAATGATAACGGTTTTATCAAGATTTATCTCTTCTTTAACCTGCCGGATAAGTGGCGGAGACATCGCTTCGCCGATATTGAGCTTTCCGTGAACAAAATCTATCTTCCCGCAATTGCCTAACTCCACGACACCAATCTCTCTATTTACTTCTTTTATCGCCTTTTCCGGGCATAATGCGCTGCAAGCGCCACAGCCGTGGCAAAGATGTGGAAAAATTAAAGTATTTCCTTTTTTACTATCCGAGGAAGGTAAAACCGCTATGGCATGATAAACACAAACCGTGGCGCATTTACCACAATAATTACATCTCGATTCATCGATTTCTGGAACAGGTATGTAAGCTTTCTTTTGCTCCTTAATGGCTGGTTTTAAAAAAATGTGCGCATTGGGTTCTTCAACATCACAATCAATAAACTGCACATTATCTATGGATAAAGCCAAATTTACCGCAACTGTTGTTTTTCCTGTCCCGCCTTTTCCGCTGGCAACTGAAATAATCATATTAATTGATGGTACGTTATTAAAACTCCCTGAAATTTACTGCTTGCCTTATTAATTTTAAAACCCTTCTTTATTAAATATGGCTCTATATCAGCCAGAGTGGTTTTACTGACTTCGTGTTTTCTCCCTTCGCTGGCATGGATTTTATCCATTAATGCCATTCCTTCCTTGGTAAAATCGCTTAAAATAAGCTTTCCCTCAAAGGAAAGTAGGCGGATTAGCTCATCAAGGACTTTATAGGGATTTACCAAGTGGTGGAAGGTGTTTATTGAAAAAATTATGTCGAAACTCTTATCTTTAAAACTTAAGGATTCGCCATTCTCAATACGAAAATCTACCAACTGGTCAAGCCCAAAATATTTTAGATTTAGCCGCGCGAATTTCTGCTCTTCTTTGGAAATATCAAAGGTAGTAAATCGGTAGCCTTCTTTAGCCAAAGCGAGCGCAAAATGGCCCTTACCGGTTCCGGCTTCCAATATATCGCCATAAAGAGGCTGGGCCTTCTCGATAATAAAGGCCCTTTCCTGGTCAACATCGCAGCCAAAACTTTTATATAGGGTTTTTCGCTCGAGATATTTTTTGTGGTTTTCTAAAACTTCTTTATCCAATCCATCCTTCCCGCACCATTCTTATCCCGCATTTAGGGCAATTCATCGAAGAACAGGGTGTGCCTGCCTGATGCACAACTTTAGTCCCGCAGCTTGGGCAGACGCAATTCCCTCCTGGCCCTGCTCCTAAACGGCCGCCGCTCCCGCCTGCCGGACGGGCAGGCATTCTACCACGGCCTCTTCCTATGCCCCTTCCCATACCTGGGCCTTGACCTAAAGGGCCAGTTCCATCGCCTCTTGGCATACTAATCACCTCCTAATCATGCTCTTTAAACATCTTGTCTTGCGTTGAATCATTCTTTCTAATCCATTCCATAAGCATTGCCGCGTGCTCTTTTTCCTCATTCATATTATGCGCAAGAAGCTTTTTCAATGACTCATCATCGGTTGCGTCAACCCGCTCCTGATAAAAATCTACTGCTTCAAGCTCTTCCCTCAGGGATTTTCTTGCTCTTTCTAAATCAACATGCTTAGGATCCAACTTTTCTAACGGCTCAAAAAATGGCATACAAATCACCTCCTCTTTTGTTTATAATCTCGAAGCCTGTTTTTTTAACGCCTCTGCCTTATCCGTCAATTCCCAGTTAAAACCTGCGTCATCACGGCCAAAATGCCCGTAACAGGCAGTTTTCCTATAAACCGGCCTGAGTAATTTTAGTGAATCAATTATACCCCTTGGCGTAAGCTTAAAATTTTCGCGAATAAGCTTAACCAGTTGCTCATTAGGTAATTTCCCTGTGCCATAGGTTTCTACATAGACAGAAAGCGGCTCTGAATAACCGATAACATAAGCCAACTGAACAAGAAATTTCTCAGCAAGCCCTGCGGTAACCATATTCTTAGCGATATAACGGCACATATAGGCTGCGGAACGATCGACCTTTGTAGGGTCTTTTCCTGAGAATGCCCCGCCGCCATGGGCGACGGTTCCGCCATAAGTATCCACAATTATTTTTCTGCCGGTCATCCCGGTATCGGATTGCGGCCCGCCGATTAAGAATTTTCCCGTTTGATTAACATAATATTTTGTATTCCTATCTACCAAACCTTCTAAAATAGGCTTAGCGATAACGTCAATAAGCTCTTGACGCGCCTTTGAAGTTATATTTTTTCCTGTTTTGTCCAAGATAGTATCGGTATGCTGACAAGCAAGCACAACTGCGTCTATCCGCTTAGGCTTGCCATCGTGATATTCTACCGTTACCTGCGATTTGCAATCCGGGCCAAGATATTTTAAAATACCGGCTCTGCGCACATCGGCCATGCGTTTAACCAATTTATGCGCCAGTGTTATCGGTAGCGGCATATACTCCTTGGTCTCATTACAAGCATAACCAAACATAATCCCCTGGTCTCCCGCCCCTCCGATATTCACTCCTTGCGCGATATCAGGAGATTGGCTATTAATGGTATTTACAATAGCACAGGTCTCGTGATCAAAACCATATTTCGGGTGGGTATAACCTATTTCTCGAATAATCTCACGGGCAAGTTTCTGGATATTAACATAGGCGGAAGTCATAATCTCCCCTCCAATAACCAGAAGCCCCATTGTAACGTAAGTCTCGCAGGCAACTCTGCTTTTTTCATTATTAGGGTCAAGTTTTAAGACTTCATCTAATACCCCATCTGATATCTGATCGCATAACTTATCCGGATGCCCCTCTCCAACTGATTCGGAGCTAAAAAAATACTTATGCCTATCCATCAAACCTCCTAAATTGAGATTGCCTCATTCGGGCACTGATTTACGCACGCGCCGCATTCCACGCAATCATCGCTGATAACCGCCTTTTCTTTTTCTATCTTTATAGCGTTTACAGGGCAAATATCTTTGCATGTGCCGCAACCGTTACATTTCTTTTTGTCTACCTTCGCTGCCATAAGCTGCTCCTTAACCAGTTACTTTACGCCAATCTATCGCCGCAAAGGCGGCGGGCGCACCTGCCGATTCAATACGGCAGGATGCATAATAGGATTGAGTGCTATTATTTTTTCTTTCCCGGCATTCCGGCATGTGAACCAACACTGGGGCCGGAAACTGCCTTAAATTCTCCCTTTTTATATTTCTCAATTACTTCTTTTACCGTACCTGATGCGCCGGTAAAAATTTCTATGCCAGCAGCCTGTAAAGTCTGAAAGGCATTAGGACCTACATTTCCCGTAATCACGGCCTTTACCTGTTTTGAACTAACTAACTGCGCCGATTGAATCCCCGCTCCTCCCATAGATTCGGTATTCGGATTTACAATAACCTCAAATTCTAAAGTATCGGTATCAGCAATAATGAAATATTGACACCTACCGAATCGCGGATCTACCTTAGAATCTAAACTGCCGCTTTCTGAAGTAATGCATATTTTCATATATTCTCACCTCCCGAATGATCACAATTATCTTCGTGCGGATGGTCGCATATCGACTTATCTAAACCATACCCTTTTCCCACACCGGGCTTGCAAAGGCTTTCTCCGCCTTCCAAAGTACCCTTCTTAAGCTGTTCCACCACATCATCTATCTTTCCACTTATCCCTACAATCGTCTTGATGCTATATTCCTCAAAAAATGAGGTTGCCCGCGCTCCCATACCTCCGGCAACAATACAATTTACGCCTTTTTGATGCAGAAACTGCGGGATAGCCCCCGGCTGATGCCCGGGATTTGCCACTTCCGTCCTTTTGGTTATCTTGCCATTTTCAATATCGATAAGAGTAAAGGAAGGGCACCTGCCAAAATGGGCAGATACAAACTCTCCATCTGTAGATATAGCTACGCGCATAATTCCTCCTTTTAAAAAATAATCAGAGTGAAGGGATAAAGCTTATTTTCATCCCCTCACCCCATAGCAGCTATTCATTCTTTTCTGCCTGAACTTTTTCTAACGCCTCGATACGGGCCTGGACATCTTCAAGCTGTTTTTTTAAAAAATCTGCTTCATTCTTTAAGATATCCGCTTCCTGCTTCGAAGTCATTTCCGGAGCATAAGGATACGCTCCGCCAAAAGCAGGCATCCCCATTGAGGCTCTTTGCCAGCCAGGAATACCCGTGGCATAATACAAATTGCGCCACCCTCTTCCGCCGCCACGACCATAAAATCCTCTTCCTCTGCCAAAATAACCCCTGCCGGGAATCGAATTCATATAGCCGGGCACCGAATATCCAGCGCAGAAACCTGCCGCTCTTCCGGTCATGGGACCTAATCCCATCGGCCCTGTTCCGTCTCCTCTTGGCATATTAAGTACCTCCTTCCCTTCATTTTTTTGAAGATCATCGTTTTTAGAATCTAATTTAATCACACAATACCCCATCCCTCTTCCGGTAAACGGCCCTTTACCTAAAGGGCCAGTACCGTCAAATCTTGGCATAACCTTTACCCTCCTTACACTTAATGAAAATGATTTTCATTTAGAAGTAAAAAAATATAGCGGCTATTTTTTACCGCTACAATCCTCGCACAAACCGTAAAACTGTATCAGATGATTTGTGATCTTAAACTTATACTTTTGCCCTAAGCCTTTTTCGGTCTGATTGAGCAATTCAACCTCATCGTCTATAAAATCGGTGTAGTCAATCACCTTATTGCACTGGGTACAGACTAAGTGGTGATGGTGGTGTGCCCCCTTAGGCCCTTCGGCAAACTCATAGCGTGAACGACCGTCTCCGAAATCAAGTTTATAAACCATACCAAGGCCTGATAATACATCTAATGTCCGGTAAACGGTAGTCAAACCTACGTTAGGATGCTTCGGATGTATCTTCAAGTATATATCTTCGGCGCTTAAGTGGCCTTCGGCCTTCGATAAGACATCAAGGATAGCCTCCCGGCCCAGGGTAAGCCTATAGCCGCAGCCTCTGAATTTACCGTGCCACCACCCTTGCCCTCTACATTCGCTTCTTAGCATATCGCTCCTTATTGGGAATGGTTTTCATTATTAAATATACACTATTCTGATTTTTTGTCAAGTATTTTTTAAGGTGGCCCCGCTCGGGCAGTAATATTCGATAAAGGGGCGGACTCTCTGTAAACAGCTATTTGTAAATTTGAGAGGTATCCCCGCTAAGGACGTCTAGAAATACGGCGCGACAGAAAGACTCTCTGTGTCAGGTAAGAAAATTAGAATTGTGCCATTAGCGTGCCATTAAGAATCAATGTTATATAAAACTATGCAATCTTTCCAAGCGTCCCTAAACGAATAAAAGGGACGTAAACCGCTTCATAACTTAACCAATTACGCCTAAATAAAGCAAAACGAGAGGCTTACTGAAACCTCTCGTTTTTATATGGTGCCGAGGGAGGGAGTCCATCGTGCTTATTTCCCTAACCCTCTGTGTTTTAATGTATTAAATATCCAATGCTTTTATTGTCAATGGATTAGCGAGTCTGGATGTTGCCTGATGTTACCCTTTGTTTCCCGATGTTTTTCACTTGGATGGGCACATTTTGGGCACAGAAGTATCTTATTTTATAAAATTACAAATAAAAAAACAGAAGTAATTAACCACTTCTGTTTTTATAAAAACCGTGACAAATGACTACTACTATTAAGCTGTTTTGAATAAATCTGCAATACGATCCTGATGATCAACAACTTCTTTCGACCATTTTCTTAGAGCCGGAGAAGTTGACTCTTCTTGCAAGAATATGCTTGCGTTCCTTTTGACCATATCAAATAAATCCTCGACCACTGCATCGCGATCAGGACCACAAGCAGATACCTCAAATTCAGGGCAAAAAGCCATAGCCCAACCGTTAATCTGGACAGTTGTCAAGTTCAGAAATGGTTTCATTTCTTCGTTTTTAGTCATATTGTGATAGGATAGGATGTACTCTATTATATAGTATCTTTTCTCACTTTGTCAAACTAAATTTCAACCATTCTTCTCGTAATACTCTCCTTAAAAGTCCCTATCAGTTTACAGTCTGGAAAGTATTTTTTAACCTCTGCGATAAAAGAAACAACATTTGCATCAAGATAAGCTCCAAAAAACTCTAAGAAGAAAAGTATGTATTCCCCCGTCGGATGAGGAAAATCCCACTTTTGCGAACTTCTGAAACGATGTTTCTGAAGAATATCCAATATTGCTTTTTGTTCTTTAGCATCTTTTATCTTGAAACAAAGAAATGAATAGTCTTCCCATTCTTCTATGGTATCTGCTTTTTGTATAACAAAAAATAATGTGAAATTCTTTGTATTTTGTATGCTTTTTGCTAAAATATCCAGATCGTTTTTTATGGCAGCTTTAAATGAGCAGATTGCCGCGGCATAAGGTATTTTTTTTATATCCTCGGCTGCTCCCGCGGTGCTACCTCTTCCATCAAAACGTATTTCTGGTAAATGTTGACTTAACCAAACATCACATTGTTTAAACACATGCTCATTAGATCGTATTGATTTTACCTCATCCAAACGTAATCTGTTAGTTGCTAAGTATAAATCAATATCAATCTTATGAACATTTGTTGCTATTAAATCGGTTTTGAATAGCTCTTCTTGACATTCGCGTATATGTTCTTCATAGGGGTTAAAGAATGGAATAACACCTCTGTCTGCCTTGCCGTCGCATATAAGTTTTATAACTGAGGGAAAATTATCTTGAGGTAGGTATATTGCCGAATCTCCAAAGAGCTCATCTACAACCTGATGGCTAAAGGTTTCTTCCGGACCAAGGTATGCAATCTTTGTTTTTTCTTGAATTGTACCTTTCAAAGTTATCTCCTTATGCTGCCTTAAAATAACATAATTATGGTCCTTTGTCAACCAAGACATACGAAGCTCTCCCTCTTTTTTTCCTGCTTTTTAACCAATTTTCTATTTCTATTATCCTAAAACGAACACCTTTAGGGAATTTATAGTGAGGAACAAAACCTATGTGCGTCCATTGATAAATTGTCTTTGGACTAACTTGTAATAACTCACTTAATTGGCTTATCGTAAGTAACTTTTCCACAAGGTTAGATTTCCTTATTCTGCACTAACTTTTACTAACTTCTTTGTTTGCAATACATAACAAAAGATAACCTTAATTTTGTGCCCAAAAAATGCCCAAAAAATGCCTTTTTTCATATTCTCCCCATAAATTTGGCTAATCTAATGGTGGACAAACGCCGGTAATAGCCCATTGGTTTAGACGTTTTATTTTATCGTCTATGGATAGTTTCATTATTTTCCTTCCATACTCTGTATCCTCCATGGCCTTAACCTTCTTATTGACATCTGCTATCAACTCCTCCGTTGTCATTTGGTCTAACCTTTTGCCATTGATAATAATTTCTCCGGGGTCTGGCTGAAATTTATCCCCTATATCTTTCTCGAGCCGTTCTAATCTCTTCTCAATTCTCATCTGTGAAATTTCCGTGCTAATTTTGTTTTTTCTTCCAGATTGGCTATCCTTGTCTCGATATCTTCTAGTTCAATGCTCTTTAAAGCATAATTCAGTATATCCCTACAAACTAGGCGCCTCAAATCTGGCTTTTCATTATCAAGTAACTTAACCAATTTTTCTACAGCCTGGGATATAGCACTCTTTAACCGAGAGAGCGCTTCTTTAATAACTTCATCTCTCTGACGCTTCAACTCAACCTTAAAGGCTTCTTCTTTTAACCAAGCGTATAAAGTTCCCTTACTTACCTTAGCTTTCCTTCTGGCTTCTTCAAGGGTAGGAGAAGTAATGATATGACTGACTGTTAATAATTGCCTGTTTGACAGTTTCGTCTTTTTATCCATTTCCGTTCAATGTGGTATAGTTTAGTATAGTTTGTACTAATATCTCACGCTTGCAGGGTATCCATAAACTCAGAAGCCATATCTTTATTCCTTTCTTCAGAAAACGCCTCAAAGAATGGCATTTCCGCCATTCCCCTGTGCTTGTTGGGTATGCCTTGAAAATTTCTGCCATTCAGATCAGGTTTTTTTCTTTGCGTGCTTATAAAAAGTGGACAGCTGATTACCTTGATTTCCCTCCACTGCTTACATTTATTTATACACTGAGCACATAATTTGTTAACTCCGGTTAATCCCATATCCTTCCCCTCCTCTTAAATGACTATTATCTATATATAGAAATAAATAACTTAATTACGTTCTATTGGCCTAAGCTTTACTCTTTATTCCTACCAAGCATATCTCTAAAGCAATATCTAAATCTAAAACAAAGCCCCTGCATGCTTGTATAGGTCATCGTTGACAGAGTAAGTAGGTCAGAGCGATGAAAAATTGACAGGGGCCTTGTTGATGTCATTATTCAACTTTCCTGATAAAATATTTAGTTTTACTTTTTTCACCGGTTCTTTTTATTAAAATTGTTTCTCCTTCAGAAATCGAAGCTATTTGTTTAGCTAACTCTCTCGAAGTTCTATCCCAAAGCATTTCTTTACCATCAACGTCAAAGTGATAGCGAATACAAACTGTTTCTCCGCCATCAAAATGATTAGGGACTTCTTCTGCATAAAGAAATTTTACTTGGGTTTCTTCGCCATCAGGCAAATCAAAATATTTTGATTTTGAAGAGGCGAAACGTTTAAGTAAATCTCGGCTCTTGTTCATTTTTACCATTCCCTTTCGTTAAATCTTCTATGAGTTTTACGTATTTTTCGACAATTTTCTTCTGAACTGTTAACCCAACTTCGCGTGTTATTGGATAAACTAGATCTAATTTAGTGCCGTTATTTAAAACTTTGGTAGGATAGGTCACTCGGAAACCTTCTGAGGAAGAAAGACAGGTATAAATCGCTAATCCACCAAGATAAAAATGGCCGTTGATAACACAAGAAGCAAAAGCAACGAGGCCCTCTCTGGGTTTAACTGGAATAATTTGAACTTCGGAGACCACTATTTCGCTCATCTTCTTTAAATTTGTCCTTCCACCCTTGTAAAAGTGAAAAATCGGGTTACCCTGATTTTTAAAAGCCTGGATAAACAAAAAGGGTGAGAGTTTTTAAGCCCTCACCCTTGTAAAAGTGAAAAATCGGGTTACCCTGATTTAATTTTCCCTAAACACTACTTTTTATATATACCCCTTTCAATCTCTTCTTGTCTCCACTCTTCTTCATCTTCTGACATCATCGCTCTTTTTTTCTGTTTCGCCTCTTTAAGATCTTCGGGATGAATAATATCAGTTACGCCCCTATTAAAAAGCAGTTCTGATTGCTTCTTTTCATCTAAAGATAAATAATACTCTGCTTGGGAACAAGGCTCTTTACATTTTTGTCTTGCTTCACAAGACGCGCAACCTTTGAAATTTGATTTCTTAAGTTGCGATTTATTATGCTCTTTATATGGAATACCGTGAATCTTCCTATAAGCCGCTGCATAATCTTTTTTTGCTAAGTTTTCTGCTTTTTCTAATGTTTCATCTTTATAAAATCCTTTCGTTATCATATGAAAAACAATTTCCTTGAATTTCATTGGGGGTCTTTGGTTTCTTAGATTAAATACTTTGTATCTCCTAACCAATACCTTTACATGACATTTGTCTTTAGGAAGCTTTACTCCCGTTTCTGTTCGCATCTCATTTATCCAATCATAGATCCGGGAAACTTCGGCTAAAATTATTTCTTTTTCTTCGAAGGTGTCTATCAACAAAGTTAAATATTTTTCCTTAGCAGGCACGATCTTCCCGATTATTTCAGGAAGAGGAGTATCAATATGCACCGCAATCCCGTCTATGTTTTTAATAGATTCGTCTATCTCTATTTTACTATTAACTACTTTAAAAGATGAAGGAGATATTCCCCATTTTTTGTAGAAATTACTTATTAAATTCTTTTTATGTTGTTTTAGCTTAATGTATTCAGGATTATTTTGATGACTAATTTTATTTTTTTCGTAAACTTCCCCTATTTTTTTAAAAATACTGTGGAGATTTGTTTCAAGTTCTAAATATGCCTCAAAAAACTCGGGTTGAGATATTTTTGATAAACAGAGCGCTTCTTCTACATTGTTTAATTTTTCAAATAGTTTCTTCTTAGTCTTTAAAGCCACGTCTTCCTCGCTTTTTATATAATTATACCACAAATCGCATATACCAAATTACTACTTTAAATAGAGTATAAAGAAAAAAAACCATCTTAATGGCAAAATTTAAGCACAAAACAGGTAGAGACGCAAAGGAACGAAAGAAAAGCACTATTTGGTTGGATAGATTGCGAAGCTCTTAGGGGGGGGGACCGATTAAGACTAAGAAAATATAATATTACTTTTTGTTATCTTGTTTAGATTTATTTTGCTTCTCTTCTTGCTCAATAGCTTCTACTGACTTCTTAATAACCCCAGAGGCTTCGTTCTCGCTTAATCTCGGATTGAACGGACTGCTGTCGTCTCTCAACCGCTCCGATCTCGCTTTGTTGAGTACTTGCCGCCCCTCCGCTAACAATTGGAGCGTTTCTTGGTAATCCTTGTCCACCCTCTCCTGTGCATCTGCTTCCTTACCATTTTGATAGGCTTTTCTTATCTTTCCCTGCAATCCTTCCAACATAGAGATACCGTGAAGCGTAGCAACATTTTCATCATATCTCTTAACTGTCAATCCAATAGCTAATAAAACTAAACCCAAAAGAAAAGGGATTATAGTAAACTGGCTTGAAACTATGCTTTTAGTAGCTGGATCATATATCTCAACCGTATTGAACATTATCCCACCAAGAAAGAAATACCATCTTAACCATTTAATAAGAGTTAAGATTGGCCTTCCTATGAATCCTATCATAATTTGCTCTAAAATATTCATCTTATCCCTCCTTTATATATACCCACTTTAACAAAAAAGGGGGCGCATATTCCTACCGGCAACAGTGACGTAAATCCGATAAGACTGCATTTCCCCCTCCCCTTTCGGGGAGTAATGCAGCTTACCTTACGTCACTGTTAGAGGCCTTAAAGCCTCTTTAAGGTAAAGCTATTGGACCAGATTGTCTAACTCAATATTACCTCAACAAAGAAAACAATCAATAATAATTTGTATCAATCAAATCTCCAGTTTTTTCTTTCCGCTGGTCTCATTACTCTAGGTTTTGCTTCCCGGCGTATTATCTCTCTCGCTTCTTCCGTGCTGACCGGTTTTGCCTCAAGTACATCTCTTATGCTCACGCCGACTGCTGGCAAGCCCTGCGGCTCCCACCAGCCTTCCCATAGGCACATGTAAAAGGGACTGTCGGGTTTACTATCGTCTCGCACTAAGATACCATCCAATGTTACTGCATACCTAGAAACTTTCGTCCATTCGTATCTTTGTAATACAAAATCTTCCCAAGTTATTGGCTGCATTTTATCATCCATTCACTTTTTTCTCATATCTTATTTGCAACCTATTGTGATTATAGAATCATTATATCACTTTTTGAGCGAGTTAGAACTATCTGTTCTAAACTACTTTTCTTTGTTTCATGAAATACAAGAAGTTATAAAGATTACCGTTTATTTGTGCCCAAAATGTGCCTATTCTAAAGCCCACTTTGTTCACGGAGCTCTTTCAGACCCCAAGAACCCCAAGAACTTGTTTCCTTAGAAAAATCATCCCATGCCTTGCTTAAAACCTCGATATTTGAATAAGAAACCAAGGACTTCTCAATAAATTCAAAATTATTAAATTGTGGAACTGGTAAAAAACTGTGACTCGCTCCCGTAAGCATATATGAATCGACAAAATTAGCAACCTGACATATTACTTTATATGCATTCCACAAATGACCTAAGGTAATCGATACTTCATCAGCCTTATAATGCTCCCGACTCTGAGGCGTAGCGAGATGCGCTATGTATTTATTCACGTATAGGTTAATGTCTGTCGATACGTCTTTAAGTATCTTAATTAAACAATCTAAGACTTTTTCTTGGATAACATCAGAAGGCTTGCGTTGCTCTGCGCTTACTCCAGATAACGCATCAATTGCTTCATGACGTAATTTTATCGGCCAACTATCTAAGTCTCGCGGCCCCCAAATAACCCGTTGTCCATTTTTTACTTGTTCAGCGATAAACTCTTGCTCTCGTTTCTCAATAGCCTCGTAATCATATTCGAGACCTTCTGCTGCAAAAAAATTCTCCCTAGTGAATAACGCTATATTTTTCCTCATATCATTTAATAATGCAAATAGAGAAAAAATCCCTCTCTCGGCATCACGTAGCTCATAAGCTGGATCTGTTAACCGGCGAATAGCAAGAAATTGACTATCGAAGAAACACTCATCTATAAAGTGATGTAACATCCCATTGATTTCCTTCTGACCTTCTTCATTTTCCGCAGTTATCTTGCGCGCCTCGTTAATTACTCTAAAAACGGCAGCATTCCAAACCATGTCAAAAATCTGATTGAATATAGAATTACGGTCTTTACCGGAGAGGCATTCTATCCATAATTCTCTTTTAACCTTGAATTGTTCAAAAAGTACTCGACCTTCAAATTCTCCCCAGAGTTGTCCACTAGACTTACCAAATTCTCTTTTGAGGAAAGCTTCATCTGTTTCGCTATTTTTCAACGCATTTGTAAAATCAACAAGCAAGTTTCCTTTAGAATATTTTGTTGCTAACCATTTAAAAAATTCAGCCCACACATCATAGTCTCTTTGCTCTTTCAAGCTAGTATTTATTTTTATTTTGCTTGGTTCGAATTTGGGTTGATTCGGACCATCCCATCCCAACAACAATCGCACATGATTAGCCATTCCTTCTATAAGCCATAATTTATTATCAATATTTTCAAAGTTATCATCTTGAAAATCTTGTGCCACATGAGTTCCCTCATGGACTAAGACTCCTAAATCCTTAGGATCAAGCTGGTTCGGATCCAAATAGATATCACTATGGCCAGTCTTCCCAGCTGGTGGCCCTAAGGGTAATGTTTTCATAACGATATTAACCCTCTCACGCATTGGAAGATCAACGAGCTGTAGAATCTTTGGGTATTTATTCTCAAAATACTGGAATAACTGAAAAGCCCTATCTTTAAGCTGTGGGAATTCAGAGTAATTAAAAATGCAATATTTACCTTCTATAGCATTCGGCATCTTGTTTTCCTTGTAACAATCAAGATTAGTTTAGAATATACTGATCTAATACTAATAACTACTACTTGTTATAATCCAAGCAGATAGGATTGACCATGATTAAATTTGTGCCTAACTTGTGCCCAATTGGTTCAAGTTAAATGCTCCTCTATCTTTTAATGTGCTTACTACCCCAATATTGATTTTGAAACATTGAGTTTTTTCTCTATTAGATAATCTGCTATCGCCCTTATAATCCATGTATCTTGAGATAAATCCCTTGATTCAGCCACATTATCCGGATCAATTGTTGGATCTACAAATGCATGAGCGATTGCACACCGGCGTTCATATAAATACTTCGGGATGTCATTTACTGATTTTTTGAGCTCATCTATTCTTTTCGTGGCAAGGTCACACTTTATATGCTGAAGTAAACTTCCTAGGCTTGCGATCAATTCATTCTGAGGCTTCTGTTTATTTACTCTTGTAGTTTTGTCATTATAAAAGATATTTATAATCTTAAAGAAGCTCAAGAAAGACAAAGGAACAGAATCCGTTACTAAGCCTTCTCTGTAAAGGGCAAGCGCTAAAGACGCTTTATGATTCTTTTCTATATCCCGGTAAAATGGAAAATCTATTGAGGAACCTAGCATTCTCCTTCTCATCGGTATAGCAATAGGGGCGACATTAGACACACCGATATCATATATAATATCCATACCTCCATTCCCACCATCACACCATGAAATAATACTTAAAAACCTGTTAACAAGAGTCATCGCATCAATACGAGACATTTTTTCCTTACTAATGTTAATATGAATAGACTGTTCTGTTTCCCTAGTCGCAGGTTTTAGAAGAAATTCATGCCCGCCAAATAAAATCTTTTTGTCCTCAGTAGGCCAGCAACACCCTCCGGTGATCCCTAAATTTAACCAACAATCCATTAGAACACCTCGTTCTACATCAATCGACTCTTATCTATTACTTTTCAATAAGTTATGAATATCACCTGTCTTTCTGTGCCCAAAATGTGCCTAATTTTTAATAACTGAACTGTTTTTCTCTCTATAAAACAAAAAATACCAACTTTTGGTTGGTATTTTTAGGCTGGTGTTATGCGGCAAGGCTTGACTGTCATTCCCGCCAGTAGAAACAACAGATAACCTACACCGCAATCTTCAACTGATATAAGCATACAACATTTATCTTAGATTTGCAAGCTTTATTTATGGCATATATATAAATGGGTGTGCTGGTTCTAAGAATTTCAAAAACATTAATTCTTTATCAAAATGATATGCAGTAATAAGAGTTAGTGGCTTCCCTGCCTCTTTTCTAATAACAATAAAGAAGTAATGCATAACTTTTGATACTTCTCCCGTTGCTTTGTCTTTATATGGCACATTTAATGCGCTAATATAATAATAAGTTGTCCAGGATCGCTCGGTAAATTCATAGATTCCTTTAGAATTTCTAAGTGTTGGTATTATCCAGGGAAGTCGTTTTCCTCGAGACTCGCTATAGTTCTTCGGATTAAGATCTGGATCATGATCAAATAATGAATTTAGGCCGTTTTCATCAAGAACAATCTCTCTACCATAAATATCTTTAACACTACCTTCTACATATTCCTCATAAAACTTGATAGCATCATCATAAGGAAAATGACCAAATTTTGATAAAGGATCGCACTCTGGTGGAATAATATAAAGATTTGATAAATAATGATCTACTAGATAAATGGAATTTGAAATATCTGTTTTGCTGAGAGGATAAAAATCTCTCAAGGGTTTATTTTTGCGTATCAATTTTGCTTCCCAAATATCCTTTTTCCTTTTGAACTTAAAATAAACGACCTTCATTGCCTTATAGAATATTTTCGATAAAATATCTCTGGTTGGATCAGAAAAGAAATTAAACAAAACAAAAAAGTCTCTGGGTAAGGTGTCCCGCCTCGAGAGCTCATCCCTCACATTTGGTTTTGTCTTTTTTTGACTTTTTTGCATATAGTTATTATTCATTCTCAGAGCTCACTCTACTAAAACTCCAGTTTTTCTACTGCCCTATCTACGTGTTCATCCGCTAAGTGAGAATAAATCATAGTTGTCTCTATGTCTGAGTGCCCCATTAGTTTTTTTACTGTGGGCAAATCTACTCCGCTCATAACCAAATGGCTTGCAAAAGTATGCCGGAGACTATGCAATTTTGTTACATCGGGAAAAGCGCTTTTCTTTGTGATCCGAATAAGTTCCTTCCTAATTTCGTTTTTATGAATTTTCTCGCCTTTATTATCAGTAAATACTAAACTGCCTCTACTCTTTTCCTTATGCTTCTTTAGTACCTTTATCAAGCTATCGTTCATAGGAATATACCGTTCTGAGGTTTTAGGCTCCCAATCCTCTTTAGCTCTTATTTGTAGTCTCTTCCTGCTAAAATCTATATCTTTCCATTCAAGATTAAGCAACTCACCTCTTCTCATGCCAGTGTTAAGAAAAGTAAAGAATATAGGATATAACTCTTCTCCACAATTATTTAGCAACTTCTCGCATTCTTCTTTTGAGAGAAATCTTGGCTCCTGGGTTTTGGTAATTCTAAAGAAAGTTACGCCTTCTGTGGGATTATTTTGAGAATAACCCCACTTCCGTGCCAAATTAAACATACCCCGGAGCATCTGAAGCTCTATATTAACTGTTTTATCTTCAGCTTTCCCCTCTTTACGGAAATGCTTATAATCTTCAAATAACTTAGGATCTAAATGAGAAATCTTATTTACATAGGGGCGAGTAGCAAGGAAAGACTTGAAGTTATCAAGAATCCCCCTGTATCTTTCGTAAGTATTCGGAGCGTGGTTTATCTTGGAGTATTTAAGATATTCTTCAAATAGCTTCTCTAGAGAATTGTCTTTTGGTGAAAAACCTAATTCACCCTTAGCTATTTTAACTTCTATATCTTTTAGGGCAAGCTCGGCTATTCTTTTGGAAGGACCTACTTTTTTACGGAAGCGCCTACCGTTAATCCGGTAGTCAACAAAGTATGATTCGTTTCTCCGACGGAGAGTTGCCACAATTTCCTCACTTTTTCATGTTTCTATGGGCACCATTTGGGCACTGGCACCTATTGGAAATAGTAGCATTTTTGTAAATACTTGTCAAGTAATATAGTTACGAGATGCTTATAAATTTAAATGCCGAGGGAGGGAATCGGACCCCCCACGCCGGCCTTTTCAGGGCCGCGCTCTACCACTGAGCTACCTCGGCTAAATCTTTTTGTTGGCGCCTGCCGGCAGGCAGGAATCCTGCGAAGCCCTACCATCATTTGCTAATCAAAGGGCGTAGCAGAAGAGCTACCTCGGCTGGGTGCTATTTAATCTTTTTACCACAAATGGAGAAAAAAGCAAGTAGATTAAAAAAAGCGTAAATATGCCCACGCCTGCCTTTTTTGAGAAAGCAATCAAGATTAAAAGAATAAATAAAATTAAAACCGTAAATCTTACCTGCTTACCTAATAATTGTTTTAAGCCATCAAGATTTAAATATCTTACCCGTGAAACCATCAAGAAAGCCAACAACAGCACTAAAAGCAGAAAAACCACGGGTACGTATTGGGGCAACGGAGAGATATCCTTTCCTTTTATGTAGATAAGAATAAAAGAGGCTAATATACCGCCGCTTACGGTAGTGGGCAAGCCATAAAAATAATTTACCATTTTTTCTTTCGCGGTAATATTATATTTGGCCAAGCGCATTACACTAGAACAAAGATAAATAAATAATGCCGCAGTCGCCCAGAAATAAAAGTGCCGGCAAATAAATATATACCCCAACAGAGCCGGCGCAATGCCAAAAGATACTACATCTACCAGGGAGTCCAGTTCTTTTCCAAACGCACTCGGGATGGAGTTCCTGCGCGCAACCTGGCCATCGAGCCCGTCAAAGATAACCGAGAGGATTATCGCCCAGGCAGCAAAAGTAAAATGGGCCTCCAAGGAAAAAATAACAGATAGAAAACCGCAAGCTAGGCTTAAGAAAGTAAGGGAATTCGCCAAAAGGTTCACCCCGCCCTTCCTTTCCGATATATACCCCAACCTTTCACTGTTATAATACTTTTATAAATTTTAGGAAGGGCGGGGTTCATTTGGCCTGCTCCATAATCTTCACAAATATATCCTGGGCTAATTCTAAATTGGGAAAATGGTATTTACGCGCCGAGACCTTAAGCCTGGTAGTCGTAGCCGTCAGCCGGATTAACCTAATATATACCTTACTTGATTCTGCTTCCAACTCAATATAGCCCTTGGCCATATCCTCGTATTTTATCTGGCCGCGGATCTTGCTGATGGTAAGAGCAGAAGCCCAAAGGCTATCATAAGATTTATCCGTTTCGCCTTGTATGGTATCCCTGCTTGAGGCATGACCTCCTACAGCGCCTACTGCGCCTCCCACGATTAAAGGCGCACATCCTGAAATAACTAAAAGAATACAGGGCAATAAAAATAAGGCTGTCTTTTTCATTTTAAGACCTTTTTGGAAAAAACTTTTACGAAACAAAGGCCGGTAAGCCCCAAGATTATACCCCAGGATAGAATAATAAAAATCAAGCCGTATATTTTCATATTATGTTTTTTTGCATTTTAGGCCTTCTGTGCTGCCAGGCTATCTTTACCAGGACTGCCAGGGTCAAGAATATTAAAAGCAGCCCTATCCTTGTGCCTAAGATAAAAATCCGGTCTACCGAAGAGACATTCTTCATGAATATAATAGGGAGCCACTCCTGCCAGAACCACATCCCCAATATAAAAAATAAGAATAAAGGAGTGATATAACGGATAATAAACTTATAAACCTTAGGCACCCGCATATCCGCTCCCCTGTGTATCTCATCCCAGGCCTTCTCCATGCCGAAAACCCAGGCAAAGAGTATAGTTTCAATGGTAGCAAATAAAACCAAAAAGAATGTCCCGCCCCAGAAATCCAATTCGTCCACTACGCCGTTGCCTAAAAAGAATATTACGGCATGACAGAGGATAAAAGTTACGATACCGAATAACGCTACTGCCTTTTTTCTGCTGATATCAAACTCATCCTCTAAAAATGCTACTGCCGGCTGGGCAAGCGATACCGAAGAAGTTATCCCTGCTAAAAACAACAGAAAGAACCAGAAGAATCCTAAAATCTGCGCCAGCGGTAATTTATTCAAAACCAAAGGCATAGTCACAAACCCCAGATTAAATACCCCTGAACGGGCGATAGATTGTATATCCTGCGGGCCGAAGAAAACAAAGGCCGCGGGTATAATAATGCTGCCGCCTAAAATAACCTCGGCTATTTCATTGGTGCTGGCAGCAGTCAAACCGGAGAGGACAACGTCATCCCCTTTAGATAAATAGCTGGCATAGGTGAGTATTACTCCGATACCTACGCTTAAAGTAAAAAATATCTGGCCTGCTGCCTCAAGCCACACCTTGGCGGATTTTAAGGCAGAAAAATCCGGATTCCATAAGAAACCAAAGCCATTAATTATGTTCCAAGAAGGCCTGGTTAGGTCAGGCGTGCCTAAAGTCGCAACCCTTATTAAGAGTACTACGCCAAAGATAAATAAAAGAGGCATCGCCCATTTACAGAGCCGCTCTATGCCCCCTTTTATACCATAATATATCACCCAGATATTTAAAATAAAGGTGATGAGGAAAAATAAATATGCCGGGCCTAACCCGTGAAAATACTGGTTATTCTCCAGGCCCTGAAAACCCCTTAGGAAACTCTGCATTGCTGCCTGGTCGGCCAATTTGCTGTATTTACCCAAAAGGGCGAAGAAACTGTAGGCTAAGGTCCAGGACTCTATATAGGTATAATATATTAATATAACTAAGGGGCCGAATATTCCGATAACGCCGAAATATTTAATAAAACGGTTCTTCTGCCAGATGCTGTGGAATATCCCGGGGGCTGTACCGTGCTCAAAGCCGCCTCCGTAACGGCCCAGGGTCCATTCAATCCACATCAGTGGTATACCCAATAAAAAAAGAGAGATGAAATAGGGGATCATAAATGCGCCGCCGCCGTTTGAGGCGACCTTGGCAGGAAACCTTAAAAAATTCCCTAAACCTACGGCAGAACCTGCTACTGCCATGATTATGCCTAAGCGCGAACCCCAGCTATCCCTCTTCTTTGCCTGTATCATGAAACCAACTCTCCAGCCTATCCAGTCTCCGGGCCACTTCCCGGCTCAATCCTTCCCCGAAAGCAATCGATTCCGGCTGAATAATTAAAATAATTATATCCGCCTTTAAATTGCTTTGCAAGTAATTTATGGTCAAGGAAATAGAGGCATTGTGCGTGGCAAAGAGATTGGTTGTTTTTAAATCCCGCGCCTCCAGAATCCGGAATTCTCCCGGCTTAGCCCCGAAATCCACCGCGTCTATAATCACTATAGTGTCGGGCTCTTCTTTGATAATCTTTTCTAAGTAGTTTTCCGGGCTTACGCCAACATCAAAAACTTTAAACGCTACCTTATCTTTGAGGCGGCTGGCCAAAACTGACCCCACCCCATCGTCACTACGCATGGTATTGCCGATACCCACGATGGCCACTTTACCTTTTAGGTGAGATTTAAGATGGTCTAACATGACTTTCTACGGCTGCCTTGTCTTACTTTCCCGCAGCACCGCTCCAAATTCCCCACCGAGGAATTTCTCGCTTGAAGTTTGTGCTCGCTCTCACTGATTATTTAAATAGCGGGTGAACCTTGGCCGCTCGCACAAACTACATGCTGTGTGAAAGCAAGCCAAGTCATCCGTTCAAATAAATCTATTAATATTTATGGTAAATGGAATTTCATGTTATTTTGCGGAGGGTTTGCGAGCGTGCAATAGAAATTGTTCGGCAAAGGTGCACGAGGAATTACGTCAAGCTCAAAGCCTGAGTAACCTACTCTTACCAGCGTAAGTTGCGAGCGAAAGCGAGACGTAAGCCTTCGTGCGTCAGCGAACAATTTCAGCACGCGAGCAAAGCCCGCAGCAAAATACTATATCGGTATCCCTAAGTCCTTGACTACGATTCTACCGCAATACTTCGGCCCATCGCCAACAAGCATACCGCGCTTCTTAGCCACAAAGGTCACGGTTGTATCAGCTTTTACACAACAACCCAATACCCTTCCTGTTGTAGCATCCAAACCCGAAGGTATATCCACGGATAAGATATGGGCATTGGAGATATTGATGATGCCGATTAAGTCCCGATAAATACCCCTTACTTCGCCCGCTAAACCCACTCCCAAAAGCGCATCAATAATCAGATTATATCCGGAAATCTTATTTTTTACTAAATGCAAATTTTCCTCACTAATTTCCAGCACCCTCTGTTTTAATTTTAACAAAATCTCCAGGTTCGGCCTCGCCTCATTTTCTACTTCAGCGATACTGCCGGCTAAATAAATATCGGGTTTTATCCCCTGCGTTAAAAGATGCCTCGCTGTTACAAACCCATCGCCGCCATTATTGCCCTTACCGCAAAATATCGCCACCTTCTTTTCCTTGCGGCGCAGTAGTTTTATTGCTTCCTCAGAAACCCCTCTCCCGGCATTCTCCATTAAGACGAGAGTAGAAATACCGAAAACTTCACGCGCCTTTATATCGATATCTTTTGATTGCCTTGCAGTGAGCAATTTAGAATTTTTTACCATGCCGGTAGGGACGGGTCTTATTATATTCTATTTTCTTCAGGAGGGTTTTTTCCAGGTCAATATCTCTGGCCCCGCAGTAATCAAAGATACGGATGCAGCAGTCTGCCAATTCTTCCGCAATATTATCTTTGTGGCCGTGGTTACGCATCGCCTCTAAGGCCTCGGATAACTCCGAATGCATCAGGGCGATGAGCTCTCCGTCGTTACGTTCGCTGTCCCACCAACCCTTATCTTTAGCGATACGGTGGCATTCCCTGATAAATTTATTTATCTCCCAGTCCTGCTTGTTCTTTTGCTTTTTGTCTTTGTACACGGGTACGCACCTCCAGTTCTTCCAAAGTCATTGTTTTATCCAAAACAGAAAATACGCCTGCGGAAATAAACTCTTTGGCATAGGTGCTCGGCGAAGATACTTCTATTTTGGTATTATTAGCGTCTATCTCTTTAAAAAATAAACCCACCACAGTAGTATCTTCGCGGGAAACATAAATAGCAATCATATGCTTTTTAATGTCCTGTTTATAAATGTATGCCTCCATGCGCTTAAGGATATCCAGCGTTTTGGTATAAGAGCTAAAGTAATCGTAATTAAAGACCTTAGTGATGGCAGAACTACGGTTGTCCTCCAGAACTTTGGTAGAAATGCCGGCGAACCCTTTAGCCGCCTCGGTCAGCGAAGCGCAACCGCTCATTAAAATTCCAAACATCAAGTAGCAAATTCCCAATAATAACCAATGACTGAAAATTTTTTGTTTATAATTTTGTAAATTGGGATTTGGGATTTGTTTGGGATTTGTAAATTGGGATTTGGGATTTAACATTTTTTCCTCCATTTTATTCATTAATGACCTGCCAGATTTTATCTAGGTTCTTACGCGTTTCATCCTCTCCTCTTTTGGCAAAATCTTCTGACTTATGCAGTTGTAGCCAATGCAGGCCGCCGGTATCCGGATGAAGCACGATATCCGCCAGCTGCGCCTCTTTTTGCGCCACTTCCGACTGCAGCATCTCGATACTGCTGAATATGATGCCGACTATATTATCTTTGAACTTATCCCTAATATAGCTGCCTAAACCGAACCACTTCTTCTTTTTTATCTCCTTTATATCAATGGCTTCCTTTACTTTTTCGTATTGGCTGAGTATATCCTCTTTAGAGGGCGTGACATTCACGGCAATAATCTTTTTCATGCCTGTTTTAAATAATGCCTCCGTAGGCAAAGGATTGATCACTCCTCCGTCAAACAATATTTCCTCTTTAAATTTAAAGGGCTTGAATACGCCGGGCATGGCACAGCTGGCCATAATCGCGTCTATCAGCAAACCTTTATCTATAATCCGGGATTCTTTCTTTTTTACATCGCTGGCGATAATCATCAATGGCAGCTTGACATCATAAAAAGTCTTATTTCCTAAGTGTTTCTTCAGGAAATTATAGAGTTTATTGCCTTTAATAAAGCCCATTAGCGGCAGGGTCAGGTCTATAAAACTCCAGATGTATTTGGGCTCTTTGAATTCTTTGGTTATCTGGAGTATCTCGCCAGATGACTTACCTGTCGCCCAAAGGGCAGCGATAACCGCGCCGATACTGGAGCCGGCGATCGCATCTACGGGTATCTTCTCCTCCTCAATTACCTTCAAGACCCCGATATGGCAAAAACCATAAGCAAAGCCCACGCCTAATGCCAGGCCTACCAAACAATCCCCCATCTGGCGCGCGATTCTTTTTACAGCTTTGGCGTATTCGCTATCCGGGCCCGTCAATACCAGCCTGTCAGTGCTGGAAAATTCTATCTTAGGCAGGGTAGCGAATATCGGCTGACCCAAAAGTTCTCTTTGCCCTTCATGCGTAAGCCTGGAGAGTTTATATTCATTAATGATGACTTTTATCTTTTTCTCGGGGAAATGAAAGTCTGCTTTAAGCCTTTCTATCAAATGGCGCGTCCTCTTTAAATCCACAGGCTCAGGGCTGGTAAGGATATTAATCACGTCTGACTGATGCAGCATATCAAAGACCGCGCGGTCCATGGCCGAAGGTAAGTCTAAAATCAGGTAGTGATAATCGTTCACTAAAAGGGTTAAAACAGCGATCAGGTTTTTCACGCAAGAGGCATCTTCCTGTTCGTAAGAAAAACAGATTAAATCCATGCCGAAGTTATTATGTAAAACGAAATCTTTTATCTTATCAGGGGCATCTGCCGTAGAGCCAGAGAGACTAAAAACAGGATAGTTGGTATTAATTTCTAATTTTGCGGGCAGGCTGTGGGTATTATCCTTAAGGCATATATCCAATATGGCCGCAGACTTATGCGTTTCCTTTTGAAGGCTTAAAGCCAGATTCAGCGCATATACAGTCTTACCGGCCTGCGAATAAGAGCTGAATACGGCAATAATAGCGCTTTCAAAAACCGTCTTCTGGTGGATGTCCTTGCGTTTGAGCCTGCGGGATAAGGTCTGGCTTAAATCAATAGCCAGGCGCGGGATCTTCTTCAAAACAAAATCGAAGTCTTCTTTCTTAATCACCAGAAGCAGGCTGTCATTTATGGCCCTGGCAGTAACGGAATGGGGCTCGCCTGTCAAAAGCGAGATAATCCCGAAATATTTTCCGCGGTGCAGATACTCCAGGGCTGTTTCGTTGCCCTGGGTGTCCTGGGTATAGATGACTACCCTGCCTAGAATAATGCAATAAAAGGCATCCGGAGGCGAACCCTCTTTATAAATAAGCTCTCCCTTCCTGTATTCTACGAAACTGCTTTTTTCCTTAATAATATCTAATTCTATTCGGGATAAGCCTAAAAATAAAGGAATCTCCTGGAAGATGTAGTCTTTATTTACGGTCTCCATTTTTACTCCAACCTGCCCGTCTTACAGACTAAAGAAAGTCTCTTTGCGCTTTCTCTGACAGTGCGCCTATAAGTATGGTAATCTATTTCAATAAGGCCGAAACGCGGGGCGAAACCTTTATCCCATTCAAAATTGTCTATCAGCGACCAGTAAATATAGCCTAAGAGAGGCGCCCCTGCCTGTATCGCCAGATGTAAATTTTTTAAATGCGCATAGATAAAATCCCACCTTAAATTATCGTCGTCAGTACATACGCCGTTTTCTAAAATAAACAGCGGCAGGTTATATTTTTTAAATTCTAAGAGCACGCTGTATAAACCTTCAGGATAAATATCCCAGCCCATAGAGTTCTTCTTAAGGCAACTATGGCCTCCCTGGCAGACATCCATTGTCAGGTTCCTGATGCCCCAGCCTTGCGTCTCCACCAGGCTGCGGCTATAATAATTTATGCCTATAAAGTCCAGCGTCTTGGCACGTAGCAGCCTCTCTACAAAATCAAGATTGTAATACCTGTTTCTTAAATAAACAGCGATCTTATTTCTTAGGGTGGGGATGCAGGCAACAAACGCCTGCGTATTCTTGGCGATACTTATTAAAGGATAATTTAAGGATTTATCTTCGTAAATGCGCCGGATCAAACGATAGGTTTCTATGTGGGCGCGGATCAAATTTTCCTGGACGCGGTTAGCTTTAAGAATGGATTTCTCCTGGGGCGGCCAGACACCCAGGATATAGGCATGATAGGCATAAACCAGAGGTTCGTTTATAGTTACCCAATAGCGCACTCCTGGAGCCAGCTCCCGCACCACCTTATCCACGTAACGTAAAAAGTAAAAGCCGGACTTTTTATTCTGCCAACCCCCTAATTTTGCAAACCAAAGCGGGTTAGTAAAATGATGCAGGGTAACTACAGGTTCAAGGCTGTTGGCCTTTAAGGAAAGGATTACTTCTTTATAGCGCTGTATTTCTGATGCTGAAAACTCCCCCTCCCGGGGTTCAATGCGGCTCCACTCTATGGATAAACGGTGGCAGTTATGGTTAAGGCTAGCTGCTAAGGCAAAATCCTCTTTATAAAACTCATAGTGGCGGCAGGCCTGGCCTGAGGCGTCCCTTAAACCGACTCTCTTCTCCCACTCCCACCAGTCGCTATTTATATTGTTGCCTTCTACCTGATAGGAAGATGTGGCTGCACCCCAGAAGAAATCTTTAGGGAATTGAATCACTCTGTCTCCGCGAAACCCCGCTCTTTTAGGCAGATTCTGCTACGATTGCTTGCCTTGCCAAAAGGGCGGGGTAAGTTCGTGCATACAATTTATGTTCACTAACGTTCCATAAATTGTGCACTCACTTATTATAGCACTCTAAAATAAAAAATCCCAACTTTTTGTTGGGATTTTTGAGGATAAACGTGCCGATAAAGGTGCCCGCTTTACGCAGCTTGCAACACCTTTACTTACGGCAACCCAGCTACCATATTGCTACTCACCGCCTCACTATTCTACCCGAAAAATTCGCGATAGAAACGACCGGCTAAAGCAACTTAGGCCTGTGGCTTTGCGTTATCCGCCTTTCGGCGGGTTTACCTTTATCGGCTAATATAAGTATACACTATAATTACCTGTTTTTCAAGGTGAGGATACGCCTAAATTATCTAAATATCTTTTCGCCTTTAAACCCTTTGATAATCCTAAATGTGAAAAAATAAGCGAAAATCTTTAGCTTTCGATTAAAAAGGAGGTCAAAGACCATATGTTGTGTTATACCAATGGCAAGGGCAATCCAGAATATGCCTAATCTTAGGAACCAGATGAGAATCCATAATAGGATTGCTAACTCTAGGGAATGAAAAATGAGGACTATAAGGCGGTATTTCTCCTCTACACACCAGGCATATATATCTTTTATTTTTAGCGTTATCCCCTGGTTGGCATAATAATCCAGAACATGGTCTGAATCTATCAATATGCCGGCAGCCAAAGAGGCAAAAAATGCTATAGTAGACCTGAAAAATAGATAAACCAGCCCACTGATAGTTAAAGTGCAGATAACATGGCCTGTGGGTTTGATGCTACACCTCTTTTAAAAAAGCAGGGTTATCTTTTTTTCTTGGACGTAGACGAAACGGACGCGGGGTTAAGATGCTGGCTCAATAAGGCCCAGGTCTTAGGCCCGACTTTACCGTCAACTTCCAGATTATTTGCCCTCTGGAAATCCTCAATTGCCTTCTTGGTCATGGGTCCCTTTTTGCCATCCGCCAATCCCGTATAGTAACCGGAATTCTTAAGCGCGGTCTGAATCTCTTCAACCGTGGGCTTAAAGGTTGTAGGCGGCAAGGGCAGTTCTGTTTTTGTCTCAACCGGAACTATTGTTACTGCGGGTGTAGCGGTTTTAGAAGTTGTTTCGGGCGTTGAAACATAACCCTGGTTACCTAATTCCTCTATGGAAAGCGGTTCTTGCATTTCTGTAAGGGACTGCTCTTTTTTAGCGCAGCTAAACAGAGAAATGCTCACTACTAAGGCTAAAACGATAAATACGAACTTCTTCATACCCCACTCCCCCTTTCTTAAATGAGCACATAACTTACGGATACGCAGTATAAGTAAGTTATAAGTGCGAATTTAATCCGCCAAAGGCGGATGTCTTTATTTATTCTAATACTTTTTTCAAAAAAATCAACACATTCGTATGCCTAATTGCGACCCCGCCTTTTGCAGGGTCGCCGAATGTATCAAATAAAACTTTAATGTTGCCTTCTTATATCCGGATATGCTATGTTGATAACCGTAAAAAATATGGCGCAGATAATACCGCTTACCATTACTGTAAGAGAGACCCCCCATGCCTGCGATAAGATTCCCGCCAGCAGGTTACCAAAAGGCATAAAGCCGGCAAAGGTAAACATAAATACGCTCATCACCCTGCCTCTGAATTCATCTTTGACACTAACCTGTAAGAGGGTATTTATTACCGCTATGGCCATAACAGAACCCCAGCCGATCAACATCAGGGCAATAACTGATAACAAAAATATTTTTGATAAAGAAAATAATATTAAAGCAAGGGAGAATACTAGGGAAGAAAAAACGAGGAGCCTGCCTTTATATTTAAAATCCCCCAGGGCCGCCAGGACCAATGCCGCAATCAAAGCGCCGAATCCGCTGGAAGACATCAGTATGCCTAAACCCCCGGCACCTACCTTTAATATACGTTCGGCAAAAACAGGCATGAGTATAACATAAGAAATGCCGAATAAGCTGGAGATACCGACCATGGTAATCAATACCAATATCAAACGGCTATTTTTTATAAACCTCAGGCCCTCGGCCAGGTCTCTCGCCACTGTATTATTCCCCGGGGCCCTGGGGTTATTATGGATCTTAATAGACAAAAGAATAATTATCAGCGGCAGGAAACTTATGGCGTTTATATAAAAGCATCCGCTCATACTAATACCTGCGATGAGCACGCCGGCTAAAGCCGGGCCGATTATCCGGCTGGAATTAAAAGCTATGGAATTAAGGGCAATGGCATTAAATAAATGCTCCCGGCCGACTAACTCTACCACCACTGCCTGGCGGCTGGGGGCATCAAAGGCCATAACCATACCGTTTAATACCGCGATAAACATTATCTGGCCGGGTGTAATCACCTTCATCTGCGTCAAGGCTGCCAAAAAAAATGCCAGAATCATAAAAGCGCTCTGGGTAAAAAGAAGGATAATCTTTTTATTCACCCGGTCTGCTACTACCCCGCCGAATAAAGATAAAAGAAAGACCGGTATGGAACCTAAGAAGCCCACAAACCCCAGCAAAAATGCCGAATCCGTGATTTGGAATACCAGCCAGCTCTGGGCTACTGCCTGGACCCAGGTGCCGATAAGCGAAATAAACATCCCCAGCCAATAGAGCCGGTAATTTCTTACTTTTAATGAAGAGAGCATCTTAGGATTTGAGCACAGCTAGGCGCCGGCAGCGGGGGCAGAGGACTTCTATACGGTCAGCGCGCCGGAATCCGAATCCTTCCTTAGGAGGGCATTCTGTTTCAGGGGCGAGTCCTAAGTCTTTTAGATAAAAAAGCATCAACGAAGCATTGGAGAAACAAAGCGGGCCGAGTTTATTGGCTACCCAGAGCATCTGCGCGTAAGGTATAATGTTTTCACCGCAACAGCAGCAAACAATAAATTCCTTTTCTATCGTCTGTTTTAGCTCCCCTCTTTTTCCCGTTGTCGCTAAATCGAATTCATTGGAAAGCATAATGCCTTTACCGGTTATGCAATTGGCCTGGCATTGCCCGCAGAATATGCACATATCCCAATTCAGCGTCAGGACCCTCTTGCCTCTGGTATCTTCCATCTTGATTGCCCCTGACGGGCAGACCTGAAAACAGGCGCCGCAACCCACGCAATCTTTCTCGTGGAATTCCGGCTTTCCCCGGAATCTCTCAAAAGGCTTATGCGGCTGGTAAGGAAACTTAGAAGTGTAAGGACCCTTGATGAGTGCCCTTATTGCTTCTTTTAATTCTCTTAGTTTGGGATATTTCATTTTTTATCTTCTGCGTACTTATCGCAGACTGACTTTTCCCAAAGCTTCACGCCTGATTTATGCGCGCTCCTGGATAAGACGTGAGCTGACACAGGAGCGGTTAATGCCAGAAATAATATGCATAAAAGGGCCTTCGCCCCGCAGGCAGTAAAACCTTTATAGAGGAATAAGCCGAAAAGTATGCTGCTGGTCCCTAAGGTCACGCATTTGATAGAGGCATGCAAGCGGTTATAGACGTCGGGCAGCCTTATCAGCCCCAGGCAACCTAAAAAATTAAACCCCAAACCGACCATAATCATAACCATGCCGAAAATCTCATTCATTTTTATTTATTCCTCAAAATTTTTTCCTTCCAGGTATTTAGCCAAAGCCAAAATGGAAATAAAACTCTGCAGCGCCCAGGCAATACCGATATCAATGTACCAGTCGCGGCCCGTAGGAATGCCTAAAATAGCGCAGAAGCCCACAATGATAATCCCCAGGATATCTATAGCTACCACCCTATCCACGGCGGTCGGGCCTTTTAATACGCGCCACAAACAGAATACGCCGCAGAAAAGCAGGATAAAAAATGCCTTTTTTAAAAATACGGACTGCCATTCCAGTAAAGACGGTAAAGGGTAAAACAGAATCGCGGAAAAAATAAATAAAATAATTATTAGCCCCAAAAACCAGCGCAGCCTCTTCATTCAAATATCCTCTTCAGTATGCGTTCGAACTTGCCGATAACCATGTCTGTTGCCTGCCGCATATCTTCACTCCCAACCTCAACCCAGTGCACATATAAAAAACCATTTTCTTTATCGATATCCACAGTCATAGTGCCCGGCTTAAGGGTGAGGGTATTGGCTAGGAATACTAACCCAATATCCGACTTCAGGGTAGTCTTTACTTTGACGATCCCCGGCCGTATAGGTAAGGCAGGATGCACTATACGGTAGGCGCTGTCAACATTTGCCTTGATACATTCCCAGATAAATAAAGGAATATAATAAATAAACCAGAGGTAGCGCTTAAGATCCTTAAAAATATGGGGATCCTGTATAAATAAATCGTGGGTTAACCAGGAAACCGTCAAAGCCAAGAGCACCCCCGCAATTAAATCCCCCAGAGACAAGGACCAGCTTAATAATAGGTAAACTAGCCATGCCAATATAAACAGGATTATACGCGTCTTTATCATTTTATTGCACCCGCGGAGATATTCTGATAATTATTGCCTGACGATAAAACCTCGGCTGCCCTCTGAAGAAAAGGCCTGAATGCAGGGGCCAATAATAACCCGCTCAATACGCAGATAACTGCCAAAATAATCATAGGCATCTTCATGCTCAGGGGTACCTCTTTTATATCCTTCCGGCTGGTTTCGGATTTGCCGAAAAATGTAAAATTCTGGAATTTTAAATAATAAGCGAGGGTGATTATACTCACCAGCACTGCCGTCAGGGCCAGTCCAAAGTAGCGCGCCTGGACTGCTGCTATAACAATAAGTAACTTACTCCAGAAACCGCCCAAAGGCGGAATGCCCGAAATAGCCAAGGAACCGATTAAACTTGTGGAGCACGTAACAGGCAGGCGGCTGCTTAACCCTCCTAATTTATCGAGCCGGCGCGTGCCGGTAGAATACTCTATTGCGCCGGCATCCAAAAAGAGGAGCGACTTAAATAAGGCATGATTGACCAGATGGAATAAGGCAGCAAAAATAGCTAAGGGCGTGTTAATCCCGAGGGCAAAGATAATATAACCTATCTGGCTGACGCTAGAATAGGCAAACATCCTTTTAATATCCTTCTGCGCTATTGCCAGAAATGCCCCTGCTACCATTGACAATACCCCCAGGATTATAAAAACCCAGAGCACTTTACCGTAAACTCCCAGGATATTAAAAATAACCCTGCTTAAGGCATATATGCCTGAGGTTTTAATAAATACCCCTGATAGAATTGCGGATACCGGCGCCGGGGCAGACGGATGCGCATCCGCCAGCCAGGCATGAAAAGGGACTATTGCGGCCTTCAGGCCAAAACCGGCTAAGAATAAAACCGTTACAAATCGAATGATCATACCTTGGGGTTTCGCGGATAATACCGCGGCCATATCCGCCATATTCAAGGTAGAAGTATAACTATAGAGCATGGCTATGCCCAGGAGAATAAAGATAGAAGCCACAGAACCCATCACCGCATATTTAAAAGAGGCCTCCAGGTCTTCTGACTCAGTGCCAAAAGCAACCAAGGCATAACCGGCTATAGAGGCGACTTCCAAAAATACATAGATACTGAATAAATCCGCACTTATAATTATCCCGTTCATCCCTGCCAACATCAGCATAAATAAGGCAGAGAATTTCCATTTGTCGCTATAGCGTTGCATATAACCTAAAGAATATATTGTAACTAAGAAACTAATCAGATTGACCGTAACCAGCATTAAAGCGCTCAAACCGTCAAGGGCCAAAGATACGCCCAGCGCCGGAAGCCAGGCGCCCAGTTTATAAACAAATATATTATTTGTTGCCTTGGGTATAAAGAATAAGACGCTTAAGGATAACAAAAAAAGTACGGAACTGGCCAGTATAGAAAAAATATACTCCAGCTGCTTTAATGCCCTCGCTAAAAGGATAATAAAGAATGCTGCTGTTAAAGGAATAGCGACAAATAATACCGGCGATACCTGATGCATAAACCTAACCTTTCAGTTTATTTATTTTAGTGATATCGAATGTACCGTACTTTTCGTATATCCTTATGGCAATAGCCGCCAATAAAGCAGTAATAACCAGGCCGATGACCATGGCAGTCAAAACTAAATTCTGGGGTAAGGGGTCGACCATATTTAAAATTACCTGGTCCTTGGCAAATATGGGCGCGCGGCCCTTTAAACGATAACCTACCAGGATCAGGAATAGATTGACGGCGTAATCCATAACTACCAGGCCGATGATAATCTTGATGACGTTTCTCTTACGCAATACGCCGTAAAGGCCGATAGAAAAAAGTATAAAACACAATATATATATCATCATAATCTACGCCCCGTCTTTTTTTATCAAAGCTAAAGCCAAAAAAATTATGAACAACCCCGCCCCCACGGTAAAACATATGGCTATATCGCATAAAGAAAGAATAATTAAATTCGCTGGCCTGGATATTAAAATCAGCAAAACAACCGCTGCTGCCAAGGCCATCAGGGATAACAGGAATGTTTGATTCAATTTCTTCAAGGCAACATCCTTGCCGAAGGCAAGCAGGACATGGATAAAAGAAAGCGCAATGATTAGCCCCCCGGCGAATCCGCCGCCCGGCCGCATATGGCCGTGCAGGCTGACATATATGCCATAGATAAATATCAGGCCGATAGTCAAACGGGTAATGGTCTTAACGATTATACCCATCCCTGCTTCCTTATTTTCCATGTATCCTTCCTGTCTTCCTCATCACTGCAAGTATGCCTATTACTGCAGTCGCCAGCACGGCAATCTCGCCTAACGTATCGTAACTGCGGAAGTTAAGGGCGACTGCCGTCACAATATTAGCCGAACCGGTTTTTTCTAACCCCCGGGCAATATATTCCTGCGAAACGCGCATAATCGGCTCACCGAAACGAGGCAGCTCAAGGAGCGCAAAATAAGCAAAAATTAAAAATACGGCAATAAATAATACGCTAGCTATAGTATTAAAGAGCCAGCGCCCATCCCTGACCAGAGGCAGGTCCTTGTTGATGGTGGCGCGGATAAGCAGGATCAGGCATAAGAGCTCAATAACCAATTGCATAATAGCCAGGTTAGGCGCCTTTAAAATCAAAAACGCCAGGCATAGGCCCAGGCCTACCGTGCTCAAGGCAATGACGCTAGAGAGCATATCCTTGATTTCAATCGCAGCTATGGCAGCCACAATCATAAATAATAAAAGCAGATAAATCTCCATATTCTCCTATCTAAAAAACCAGAAAAATAAAACCGCCATCCCTAATAAACACCAGACCAGGTATGTCGGCAATATGCCGTTATGTAAATACTGCATTGCCCCGGATACGGCAAATACCAGCTTCTTAAGCCCTTCGTAAATATCGAATAATCCTGCCTCTGCTTTTTTATAAAGCGCTTTAAAAATGCCGAATTCCCTGATAGTGTTATAAAATTCCGTTCCCGTGACCCTGTGCTCTTCTAAATCGAGGGATTCTGTACCCGTGAATGCCACATCCTGGCGCAGAGAAGTCTTTAATAAACCAAAACCCACTATAAAAATACCTATGGCTAAAGCAACAACTATCAGTAGCATCGATAAGCCCGCATACCATGCCCCGATAAAAACAACCGGGCCCACGACGGGTAAAATAAAATATTTCATGGGCAGCTGCACAGCAAATACGCCGAAGATAATACAAAGGCCTGCCAAAATAATGCAGGGAAGCCACATTGCCCAACGGACTTCTGTTAAAATGTTGGAATGCTGGAATGTTTTAATGTTAGGCGATTGTCCTAAAAAAACAGCATGAATTATTTTCATAAATGATGCTAAAGTCAAAGTACTTCCAAGCATCGCTGCAATTAAACATAACATGCATAAAAGATTTTTAAACACGTAAATATTTGAACTTTTAAACATTTCAACAATTCCTTGATAGATCATCCATTTGGAAAAAAATCCGTTAAAAGGCGGAATCCCGGATATCGAAAGGCTGGCCACAAGCGCGGATATATAGGTAAGGGGCATTGCCCTGGCAAGGCCGCCTAATTCATCTAATTCGCTGGTTTTAGTGCGATACTCAACATTGCCGCTGGTGAAAAATAAACAGGATTTATATATTGCGTTGTTTAGCATATGGAAGAGGCCGCCGGCAATACCAATAGGATTACCCGTGCCTATACCTAAAATCATGTACCCTACCTGTGAAACCACATGGTAACCCAGGAGTTTCTTCATATTGTGCTGGACTAAAGCCATCATCACCGCAGCCACGATAGTAAAGGCGCCGATAACCATAAGGAATATATTTAAGCCGTTGTTCATTACAAATAAATTCAGGGAGAGCCGCGCCAAAAGATAAATCCCTAATAATTTATCCAGCGCAGCGGGAAGATACGCTACCACCGGAAGCGGGGCATCTTTGGCTGTATCCGGAATCCAGGAATGAAACGGCATGGCACCGGCCTTGGCAAAACAGGCAACGGCAATACAAAGATAGGCCGATATTGCTAGGCCGCTATCCGGCCTGATTTTAATCATATCCATCTGCATGCTGCCCGCAAGATAATAAATAATGCCTATGCCCAATAACATTAATGCGTCCGAACCGCCTACGATAATAAAGGTCTTTTTGGCTATAGCGCTGGCATTATCGCCCATATTCACAAGAAGATAAAGCGTCAGGCCCAAAAAACCCCAGAACAATAAAAGTAAAGCCAGATGGTTAGAAAGTACGGCTAACACAGAGGCGGCTGCCGTTAAGATAATATAGGTATAATATTGAAAAAGCCGCTGTTTTCCTTTCATGAAGCCAAAAGAATAGATTATGGTCAGGACGGAGAATAAACCTATTGCCAGGACCACAAAACTATTTAAACTATCCCATTTAAATAAAGGGTAAAAAAAGTTTATCATTTTAGCTATAATATAAACTTACAACTTACGGCTTTTTTTCAACTTCTCCGTCTTTTCCTGGGATAATTTTATCAGGTCCCAGCCGTTCATCACCTTTTTATCGCTACCCCTGTCTAAAACCGCCAGCCTCTCCGTACAACAGTAACAAGGGTCAACCGCTGCCAGGGTAATGGCCGCATCTGATATGGTGCCTCCGATTACAGCGACCTTATTAGAAGCTACGTTCATAAAACTGGGGGCGCGGATTTTATGCCTGATCGGCCTGTTCGTGCCGTCGCTTCTTACGTAATGAAAACACTCTCCCCTGGGCGCCTCAACGCGGCCTATGCCTTCTCCGGCAGGTATATCCTTTATATCGGCGTCGATTTCACCCTTAGGCATTTTATTCAGGCATTGACGGATAATGCTTATTGATTCATAAAGCTCTAAGATCCGGACTCTTGTCTTGGCGAATACATCCCCGTCTTTTTCTATAATTACATTCCAGTCTACCCTATCAAATACGCCGTAGGGGTCGTCCCTGCGCACATCTATATTTACTCCCGAGGCCCTCCCCGTCGGGCCGACAACGCACCAGTCAACAGCCTGCTGCCTGGTTAAAATACCTACTCCCTTAAGCCTTGCCTGTATCACTGGGTCATCCATTACTGCGCCCTTAAACATGTCCACGGCCGGGGCTAACTCATCTATAACCTTCTTTAATATAGGTATATCCTCATCTTTTATATCGCGGCGCACGCCCCCGACCTTGCTCATACCGTAATGATTGCGGTTACCACAAATCATTTCAAAACAATCCAATACCGGCTCGCGGTATTTCCAGGCCCACATCCAGACGGTATTGTATCCGATAAAGTGGCCGGCTAAGCCCAGCCATAATAAATGGCTGTGAATACGCTGCAGTTCATCTACAATCGTGCGTATATAGAGCGCCCTCTCGGGCACCACCTTTGCTTCGCCGCCTAATATATCCTCTACTGCCAACACATAGGCATAGGGGTGGCTAGAGGAACAGATACCGCAGATACGCTCGACCAGAAACGGGACCTGGTCAAAATGCTTGTGCTCAGAGAGTTCTTCGATTCCCCGGTGCACATAGCCTAAGACGATATCGATATCCACTACCTTCTCCCCCTCTACATAAAGCCTGAAGAGTTCCGGCTCTTCCTGCAGAGGATGATAGGGGCCAATTGGTATTATAACTTTGTGCGACATATTTGTTTATTGAGTTATTTGAGTTTCTTGAGTTATTGAGTTAAAACTCTACGAACCCAATGAACTCTAAAAACTCAACGAACTATTTTTCTTTTCTTAATGGATACTTATTTTCCGGCCATTCATCAGCCAGGAGTAACCTCTTTAAATCCGGATGCCCGATAAAATTAATTCCCAATAGCTCCCATACTTCACGCTCAATCCACTCTGCGCCCTTAAAAAGCGGGGCGATAGAATCTATCTGGGGATTCTTTTTATCTTCTATCAAAACCCGCACCGAAACCATTTCTCCGGTCTCATCAAAACTAAAATGGTATAATATCTCTAAGCCCTGCGGCGTATCCTGGGCCGAAGCAGTAGCAAACCTTAAACCCAAATCTTTGAATAAGAAACTCACTGCGCCCCTGATATCCTGAGGATTGATGGAAAAATATATCCTCTTTGCCGAGTGCTCATGCCAATGAGCTATTTTACCGGCCAATTTATCTTTAATCTCATCCGCTATAGACATTATTTTTCGCCTCTAACTTTCTTTATCAACTTTGCGATTCCCGCGATCATTGCCTCCGGCTTAGGCGGGCAGCCGGGGATATAGACATCTACAGGAATTATTTCATCCACTGCGCAGGGGCTATTATAGGATTCCTGAAAAATTATCCTTCCGCAGGCACAGCCGCCGATTGCCGCAACCAAACAAGGTTTAGGCGCTTGAGCATAGAGTTTTTTTAGCCTTTCTTTGGTTTTATAATTAGGCACCCCCGTTACTAAAAGGGCATCAGCCTGCCGCACGCTTCCTACTAAAACTATCCCCAAGCGTTCGACATCGTGCCTGGGAGTAAGTAAGTCCAGGATTTCAATATCGCAATTGTTGCAGGGAGACGTCGCTGCATGAAAAACCCAGATTGATTTTGTTAATGCTTTTAATTTAAGGTCCATGCTTTTACTGTTAGAATGTTATAAAGTTATAATGTTTTAATGTTAAGTTTTAATGTTAAAATGTTTTCTAAGATTTATACAAACATATACAACATTCAAACTTTACAACATTTGAACATTCTAACATTTATATACCAAACAACGCTAATACAACCGCAATCACCGCTAAAATAGTCACCGGCCCCCAAAAGAATCTTAATGCCTGATCAATGCGTAAACGCGGGTTGGTATTTTTAATCAGGATGATGATGACTAATATGGCGATGTATTTACCTGTTAAAGCTAAAATGCTTAAGCCCTCACCCCAGAATAAACTGATCAAGAACAGGGGCATTGTATAAAGTAAAATCGCCTTTGTCAATTTAAAGATAGCCAGAGGCAGGCCCGAATATTCAATAAAGGCCCCGCCCATAATCTCCTGCTCCGCTTCGGACATATCAAACGGCACCAGGCCCAACTTTGCCTGCATACAAATTATGGCTACCAGAAACGCCAGGGCCCCTGACCAGGATGCCAGATTTGAGCCGGCATTTATCTGATGCCCTAAGACCGAGCCGATTTTTATCGCGCCTTCGGACCTGATTATTACCGCAATCACGGCTAATATAAACGGCAATTCGTATCCTAAAACCAGTTTCATCTCTCGTGAGGCACCAATGGAGGCCAAGGGGTTCCTGGAAGAAGAAGCGCCCATGATTACTGCCAGCGCAGGGACAGTCAAAAGATATAAGATTACAATGATATCTCCGCTAAAGCCTGCCGGAGCAGAATACATATTCAATCCCAAGATTGTTGCTACTAAAATCAAACTTAATAGGCCTAAAAAGGGCGAGAATAAAAAGGTTAGTTTTGCCCCTTCAGGCACAATGGTCTCCTTACCTAATAATTTCACGATATCCACAAAATTCTGATACCAGGGCGGGCCTACCCGCCACTGGATGCGGGCGCTGACTTTTCTATCTATCCATCCGGCGATTAAGCCTACGCAGGCACTAAAAAGAAAACCGGGAAATATTAAATACTGAAAAAATAATTTTAGCATATTTTCGTTATTTCGTTATTGCGTTATCGGGCTACCTGTGTTGACAAACGCTATAACGCTATAACCCTATAACGCTATAACGAACTTGTCATCTCTTTTTTGGCTGCAAGTCTTCTTTCGACCACTTACGCGTATGCACAGCCAGATGTTCGCCTACAAAATAAATATTTTTCTCCAAATCCTCTTCTATTTCTTTAATCTCTATGGCCTTATGGGGGCAGCTGGTTACGCACTTAGGCAACTTAGCGCTCTTGCCTACGCAGTAATCACACCTGGAGTCTAGATATAGGATGAAATCCTGAAAGATTATCCCGAAGGGACAAGCTACAGAACAGGATTTACAGCTGGTGCAGCGCATCTTATAACGTTTAATGTGACCGTCGCTTGAGCGTTCCAAGGCATTATGATAACAGGAATTTACGCAGGGCGCCTCTTCGCAATGCCGGCAGATAGTAGCAAAGGTGGCATATTCGCGCAAAGAAGTGATCCCGTTATTCTGCGGATGATAAAAATAATCGCAGAATGCGCTGCAATCTTTGCACTGGTTACAGATGTCTAAGTCGACAAATAAACGTTTCATCTATCTAATCCCATATATCGTACAAATCCTTTAACTGCTCATAAGTAAACACCGGGCCGTCCTTACAAATGTAATAACTGCCGATACGGCAATGCCCGCATTTACCCAGGCCACAGGACATATTCTTTTCCATAGACAGGTATATGTCTTTAGGATTAAACCCTAAGTCCAGTAATTTCAAAGTGACGAATTTCATCATGATGGGCGGGCCGCAGACAACGCAAATTGCTTTCTTCAAATCCAGGGGCAGGTCCTTTAATATCGTGGTTACTAAGCCGACGTTTCCTTTCCATTCGGGGCTACCCATATCCACTGTCGTAACCAGGTCAACCTTCTTCTTTTTTGCCCAATGCGGAATGGCTTCCTTATATATGATGTCATTGGCAGTACGCGCGCCGTAACGCAATACTACTTTATTGTATTTATCAATATCGGCAAATAGGCTGAATAATAAAGAACGTAAAGGCGCCAGCCCCACTCCTCCGCCGACGATTAAAATATCTTTACCCTCAAATTTATCCAGGGGATACCCCTTGCCGTAGGGGCCGCGTATGCCTAAGGATATATTTTTGGCGCTGGAATGTAAAAGCGCGGTGACCTCACCCACATTCATTATGGTCACATCTATCTTGTCTTTCAGGTTAGGGTCAGATGAAGGCGTAAAAGGCGCTTCGCCCACCCCGGGTAAAGTCAACTCGATAAATTGCCCGGTCCTGAATTCAAAGGGCTCTTTGGGCCTTAAAACAAATGTCTTTATTGTAGGGCTCTCGGTAATGATATCTTCAAGCACAGCTTCTATGGGCCGATAAATATTCTTCATTTGGAGGCACTAAGCTTTTTGGCTACGTCTTTTAAAACTTCCCGGATATCAATCTTACCGGGGCAGACCTCAATACACCTGCCGCATCCGCAGCAGGCAGGCATGCCTAAATTATCCACGAAAAAATCGAATTTTTTCAGGAACCTGTTTCTTAACCTCTGCGTCCTGGTCTTTAAAGGGTTGGCCCCTCCGGCGACCCTGGTGAAATTTGCGTATTGACAGGAATCCCAGACTTTGACTTTCTTGTTAATATTACCTTCTTTCTTATCCGCCAGGAGAAAACAATGACAGGTATTACAGATAAGATTACATCCGCCGCATTCGACGCATGTAAGCATAAACTGCTGCCAGGTATCCAGGTTATAGCCCTCTCTCATTAATCTTTGCACACTATCCTTGGAAACCAATTTTTGCGGTAAAAGATGCCTTTTAAGGCGCTCGATAAGATTCTCCCTTTTTACCCGCCGGCCTGCTATCTGGGTTTCCTTTGCCGGAGTGAAATATTCCTGGTATTGTTGGATAAGGCCTTCGCCTTTTTTTGAACCCACCTCTACTAAATACCCATCATTCAGAGGCGAGAAATTAAGGTCAAAACCCTCTGTGGGGTGCGGCAGTATATCCCAGGCAAGACAATGACAGACATCCTTGAAATCAGTGCAGTCACCGGAAATAAGTATTGTGTTGTCCCGCCTTAAACGGTATAGAGAATCTACCTCTACGCCTTCTAAGAATACAAAATCCTGCACCTTATGGCCTGCTATATCACAACTTTTAACGCCGAATACTATAACCTGCATTGAATCCAAAACCGGTTCGTCGCGGTTAAAATATTCTGCGGCCTGATCCTGGGCATAGGTAAAGAAGGACTTAAGGGGTTCAACTGCCCGGTAAGGATTAAACACGGGGCTTTCGCCTTCGGCGAGGCCTTTATAGGAATAATCCGCCTTTGCGGTGTAATTCGGCCCTTTAGCTACCGGAGAGAATACCTTATAGCTCTTTTTTAATTTCTGGAAAAGAGTCTCTAACTGATTGGATTCAATATAATATATCTGGTGCATAACGGAGAATTTGTTGGGCGGGATATTGTGAAAACTATCACAAGATAACCCTCTCAAAAAATAAAATGTGACTCTAAAATACTATATTTAATCGCTCTTGTCAAGGCAAAAACTTAAGGCGCGGGCGGGGAAAGCTTCGTCTTTACCAGGTCGCTGACTAACTTGCCGTCTGCCCTGCCGGCGATTTTAGCGTTTACCTCTTTCATGACCTTACCCATATCCTTCATGCCTGATGCGGCGACAGACAAAATAACCTCTTCAATTATCTTCTGGATCTCATCAACGCTCATTTCCGCGGGGACATATGATTTGAGGATATCCAATTCTTTGTTTTCTTTATCCGCCAGGTCCTGACGGTTACCTTTCTGAAACTGCTCTATGGAATCCTGCCGCTGTTTTATCTGTTTTTTTATCACCGCGATACAATCGTTGTCATCAAGATTCTTCTTTTTCTTCTCAATCGCCGTATTCATGAAGCTGGCGCGTAAAAAACTCAATACCGAGCTCTTCAAACTGTCCCTGTTCTTCATCGCTTCTTTATAGTCATTAAAAATTTTTTCTTCTAACATCAATACCCCCTGGTTAAAACAAAATATGGCCCCTGAACCTGGATAACCTGCGTTCTAAATCGCCTGGCGTAAGACAGCTAGTCCTGTTTAGCCCGAAATCCTCTACGTTAAAGGAAGCGGCTATGGTGCCGTAGGCAATTGCCTTCTTAATACTGACAGCATTTATTTTTCTTACCTTCGCTAAATAACCCATAAACCCTCCAGCAAAGGTATCCCCTGCACCTGTAGGGTCAACTACTTTATCCGTGGGATACGCCGGGATACAAAAAATAAATTTATCGCTGTAAAAAATTACTCCGTGTTCGCCCTTTTTAATCAGGACCATCTTCGGCCCATGGGAAGATAAATGCCTGGCCGCCTTCAATAAATTATTCTCGCCCGATAATGCCCTGGCTTCCTGGTCATTGGCTACATATATATTTATCCGCTTTAATAAACGCAGGAGCGCACTACGCTTATGGCGTATCCAATAATTCATGCTGTCTAAACCCACAAGGGCAGGAGAACGCATATTATCCAGAAGGTGCCTTTGGATATCAGGGTCGACATTAGCCAGGAATATGTGTTTAATCCTCTTCTGCTCTTCGGAGATAACCGGACGAAAAGCGGAGAGTACGCCTAATTCCGTATTCAGGGTAAGGGCAGTATTTAAATCGCCCTTATATTCTCCCTCCCATTTAAAGGTCCTGCCTTTTTCTTTAATAAGGGAAGTTAAGACTACGCCTTTCTTGCGCAGAAAATCAATATGTTTATCGGGGAAATCTTCACCGATAATCGCTACCAGGTGCACTTCGGTAAAGAGCCGCGCCGCCATGGAAAAATGCGCGGCTGAACCGCCCAGCAGATGTTCCTTCCTGCCAAAAGGCGTCTTGACCGTGTCTAAGGCTACTGTCCCTAAAACAATAATACTCATTTTATAAACAATAAGGTAACCACAGCAATAATTATACAATAATATCCGAAATAGTAAAGTTTGGCTTTACCTAAGATCATCTTTAATATTTTAAGGGAGAGGATCCCGGTTAACAGGCTGAAGACAAAACCAATAGCCAGATTCCCCGCTCCTAAATTACCGCAGAGGCTGATATCCTTCAATTCTAATATTGCCGCGCCAAAGACCGCGGGGATAGAGGCAAGGAAGGAAAAACGAAAACTCGTTTCTCTGTCTACCCCCCTGAACAAAAGCGTGGAGATAGTTATCCCGGAGCGCGAAATGCCCGGTATAATCGCAATACCCTGCGTAAGGCCTAAAGTAAGGGCATCTTTTATATTCGGGCTATTCCTCTTTGCCCGGATGAACTTCTTAGTAAAAATAAGGATTGCTCCGGTAACAATTAATGCCAGGGCAACCAGCACCGGAGAACCGAAGAGCTTCTCAAAAAAATCCTTCCCTGAAATACCAATGATGCCCGTGATTAAGGTAACGATTATTATATACGAGAGTAGCTTAAAATTGCGCAATAAATTTAATATATCCTTAAAAAAGAAGATGATTAAAGCTACACATGTGCCCAAATGCAACACTACCGACACAACCAGCGCCTGTTCATTTACGCCAAGGAGTTTTTGGGCGATAACCAGGTGAGCAGAGCTGCTCACCGGAAAAAATTCAGTGATGCCCTGGATTATCCCCAATATTATATAACTTAACATGCCAACTTTGCGATCTCCTCCCTTAATCTCTGCGCAATCAACCCATAATCATCAATTGCGGGGCCTTCTTTATTTTTTAATAATTCTTCTTTAGATAAGGGCCGGCCAAAGATAATTTTTAAAGGATATATGCGCGGCAGGCGGCTGGTCCTCGGCCAGGAATAGTGCGAACCTTTAATATAAGCCGGCACTACTGCTACATCCAGTTCCTTAACCAGAATGCCTATGCCTTTTTTGAATTCGCCCATATTCTCGTCTATAGAACGCCTCCCCTCCGGGAATATACAGACTATCTTTTTCTGCGCCAGCACAAAAGAAGCAGCCTGCAAGGCTTGAATTAAGTGCATATTGGGGTCAATAGAGATGAGGCGCGTTGACTTGGCTGCCCAGCTTATAAAAGGTTTCTCCAGGATAGCGCTGTAACCTAAGAAGAATAAATTTATTGCCCGGACGGGTTTAATGCTGCTAAAAAGTAGGAATCCATCTAGATAACTGGCGTGATTAGAACAAATGATATACGGCCCGCTTAAGGGAAGGTTACTACTGCCTTCTATCCTTAAAAACCAGAATACCCGAAAGACGGATAAGAGAATACCCTGGAGTATCCGGGTAAACAGCTTATCCAGAAAACGCGGCTCTATTCTGATTTTCCGCAGAATTTTATCTTCAGGGGTTTGGCTTAAAATATAACTCCAATTTCCCGCAGCGGTTGCGCCTGCTTTCTGCGTTACAGCAAGAGGCGCCTCGATGAGTTTTGAGAGATTCAGGATAATTTCTTTTACGGTATCCGCGCCATAAAGCAGCTCATCGGGTATTTTCACTTTGAAGATCTCTTCTAGCCCTAAACCCAATTCTACCCTAGTTAAAGAATCAATGCCCAAATCCAGCTCTAAATGACTCTCTGAATATACGCTCTTACGTGTCTGTTGAGATATGTAACGGATGACTCTTCCGGCGATATCTTTATTTAAACCCTCTAAATTATCTTTTACGGGAACTGCCGGGGAAACAGAAGGCGTCTCTATCTCCTTAAGGTATTTCTCTTTAACCTGATACCTCTTAATCTTCTTCAAGGCCGTGCGCGGTAATTCTTCTTTGGCCACGGTAAAACCCATGATATGTTGATAGGAAGGCGCGCCTTTGCCCAGGTTCTCCAGTTCCCAACGGATTTTTGCGCGGATATTCGCTTCTTTCATCCTGCGGAAATATTCTAAGTTAGGTATCACTACGGTGTACAAGGATATTATCGGCTGGCCGAATTTTTCTTCCGCAGACCCCAGGATACATATTTCTTTTATATAAGGGCTCCTGCCGTAGTATTCCTCTAATTCCTCGGGATAGATATTCTTACCTGAACTTAAAACAATCACTTCTTTCTCCCTGCCCACCAGATATAGATAACCCTCCTTATCTATATAGCCTAAATCCCCGGAATAAAACCAACCCTCTTTTATCGCACTTTCAGTCCACTCCGGATGCTTAAAGTACCCCTGCATTACATTCGGCCCCTTGATTAAAACCTGACCTATGCCTGATTTATCGGGATTAAAAATCTTAATCTGGACATCCGGTATGGGTTTACCCACTGAACCTAACTTTATCTTCTGCGGGGGATTCAAGGTGACTACAGGAGAAGTCTCAGTCAGGCCATATCCTTCAACTAACTTAATCCCTAATAATTTTGTTAAACCCCGGGCGATCTTTGGCTCAAGCCTTGCTCCGCCGCTCACTAATAACCTCAAACCCCTCCATTCCCGGCGTATTTTAATTCTTAGCGGCCATAAGGCAAGAGGCAAGAATGAGCCGGGGATTTTCTTAATCCGTTCAAATATGGTTTTATATAACATTGAAAAAAGTTGCGGCACGCCTACCAAGATACTGATATCTGCTTCTTTCAGGGCCCGGCTTATTTCAGAAGGGCTAAAACTCAGGCAATAAGTAATGGTAGTGCCTAAAAATAAAGGCACGATTAAAGTAATCATAAAGGCATAGGTATGATGCAAAGGCAAAATAGCCAGGAAATTATCCGAAGGCAGACAAATATTCAGTTTTGCTATGCTCTGAAAATTAGAGCAGATGTTGGCGTGGCTTAATAATACCCCCTTGGGGGTAGCGGTTGTGCCTGAGGTGTAGATAAGCGAGGCGATATCCTGCCGGGTGATATCCGGCATCATATTTTTATCCGAAGGCACATCCTTAAAGCGGGAAAAATCTATCAGGTTCTCATGGCCAAGGCCTGGGGCATCTAAGACAACGGTTTTTATAGCGCCATTTTGGATATACTCCTTAATCTTTTCCTTAAATATGGCCAAAGAGCAAAATATAATTTTGGCCGCGCTATCACTAACCAGATTTTTTATTTCCTGCGCGTTTAACTGCGGGTCTAGCGGAACGCAGATTAATCCCGCACGGACAATGCCCAGGTAAATCATTACCCATTCCGGACGGTTCTCCGCTATTAATATGGCGGCATCCCCCTTATGGAATCCGGCCTGGATCAAAAAAGTAGCTACCTGCAAAGAGCGTTCCTGCACATCCCGGTAGGTAAAATTCTGCCACTGGTTGCCCCTTTTAATCTTTAAGGCTACCTTATCCGGAAATCGGGAGGCAACCTGATTGAATATCTGTGGTATAGTTAAGTTTTCTTCAGGCATTTATACGTTCGCGGCCACAAAACTCACGTCCCTTTAGGACACAGATGGAGCTTGGCCGCTCAGTATCAACCGTGACGGACTCTAAGTCTTTAGACCGGAGTAGCCGTAGGTTGATTTATTATTTGGCAAGCGTAACAGAAAAATAAAACCCAGGGCAATAAATAAAATTAAACTCAAAAGCGTGATGCGGTATCCTGCTTCTCCCAAAGGAGAGAGAAACCAAATCAGGACTCCCCAGAAAATGACCCCCACCATAGCAGAAAGATACCCGACTAGATTAAAAAGGCCAAAAATCTCGCCTACTTTTTCTACCGGTACAATATTAATCGCCATAGCGCGCGTCACTGTCCAAGTAGAACCCAAGGCTACACCGGCTAAAGCGCCGATGACCCAATAAAGGTGTTTATCCCTGGCAAAGGCCCCCCACAAAAAACATATTGCCCACAGCAGGAATATCGCAGCCATCGCACGCTTATGCCCGAGGTAATCGCTGATAAAGCCCGAGAATAAACTCCCTGCCATGGCAAAGAGGGTGGAGACAATAATCAGGTTGACCACTTCCGCCTCATTCAACCCGAAGGCGCGTGTAGCATATATGGACATAAAAAGGATAACGGCATTAACCGCACAGAAAATAAAAAAGGCGGATTTTAAAAAATCTGACCCGGGAAATCGATGCCTGTCAAAAAGAGTGCCTTTGAGGGTTTTAAAGATGCAAAGTATTTTATCCTTTTCTAAACAGGATTTAAAGCCTACGGCTATCGGGGATGGTTTATCCCTGACAAAAATCAGGCAGGGCAGAGAAAAGAGCAGGAATAAAATACCTGTGGGCAAAAATGTCGCCCGATAACCGCTTTCTAAAACTGTGGGCTTAACCATATATAATGCCAGGACTGCCCCGGCATAACTCATCATTTTCCCGAATCCGGAAACCAAACCGGTTTTGTTCGGGGGCGTGATATTGACCATCAAGGCATTATAAAAAACCGTGGCGGTCTGACAGCCGTAATTTGCGATGATAAAGAATAAAAGCGCCATGATTACATTATTAGATACGCCCAGGACCATGGTGAATACAACAGAAAGCAAAGTAAGATAGATTAAAAATGGCCGGCGTCTTTGCGTCATATCGGAAATTGCCCCCAGTATGGGCGCGGAAACCGCGATAAAAAATGTGGAGACAGCAAAGGCGATACTGTAAAGTATCTCCGGGGCCTGCCTTTCTATAGTCACCCAGCGCACAAAATAAAGCGAGACGATATTTAAGGCAAAGAATTGGTTGGCCAGGTCATAGAGCGCCCAGGAGAAAATTAAAAACGGGCTTTTTAACTTCTTCGGGTTAAAAGGCATTTAATGTTTGTTTAAGAAATCCCGCATGTCATCGGCTAAAGGCGCAGCTAGCGATATTATCTTTTTGCTTACCGGATGTGCGAATTCTAATCTTTGCGCGTGCAAACACAGGCGTTTGGCCTTCAATTCAAAGTCGCGGCGAAAGGCGAATTTTGTTTCACCCAGCAAAGGATGCCCGATCCGCTTAAAATGTATCCTGATCTGGTTGGTTCTTCCGGTTAAAGGTGCTGCCTCTACCACCGTAAAGCCGTTTCTTTTTTCCACTACCCTGTATCCGGTAACAGCGTTCTTACCTTCAATAGGATAACGCATATCCCCTTTTTCTAGCGCTAACCTCCCCTGCACAAAGGCCAGATATGTCTTTTTTATTTTTCTATCCCTGAAGGCGTGCATCATATTTTTTTGAACAGACTTACCTTTGGCATAAATGATTAAACCGGATGTCTCCCTGTCTAAACGGTGGCAGGGATAGAGGCGATAAGACAGGCCTCTTTTTTTTGCATCCTCATTCAGGATGCTACTCAATGTGCGCGATTCATTTTTAGGGGTGGGGATAGTGAGTAATCCGGAAGGTTTATCTAAAACCAGCAGCCAATCATCTTCATAAATTACGGGGATATTCACTTAAATTATTTCCAGCATCCTGTCTATGGATTTCCTGGCGCGTAACCGGATTTGATCAGATACCCTTACCTCCTGCTTAAGTTCTTCCAATGCCCAGAGGATTTTCTCCTGGGTAGTGCGTTTCATATTAGGGCAGACTGCCCTCTCTGAAGCAGGATAGAATTCTTTTTTAGGGTTATCTTCTTTGAGGCGGTAGATCAGGCCAACCTCTGTGCCTACAATTATCTCCTTTGCCTCTGTCTCACGGGCAAACTGGCACATCTTACTGGTAGAAAGCACTGCATCTGCCATGGCCACCACCTGAGGCAGGCACTCCGGATGCACCATCACCTTAGCCTGAGGGTGGAATTTCTTTTCTCTTTTGATATCCTCGGGTAACATCTTGACATGGGTAGGGCAGAATCCATTCCAGGAAATAAGCTTCCTCCCTGTCTGCTTGGAAACAAAGTCTGCCAGATATTTATCCGGCACAAAAATAATCTCTTTTTTTCCGCCGAAGGCGGATCCGCCTGCGGCGGAATCTTTTGCTATGGCTTCAACTACTGCGACGGCATTAGTCGAAGTGCAACACACATCCAGCTCTGCCTTAACCTCTGCCGAGGTATTCACATAACCCACTGCTATTGCTTCGGGATGCTGTTTTTTTAGCCTCTTTAGGTCCTCGGCAGTAATCATATTGGCCATGGGGCAGCCTGCCTGCGCGTCAGGCATGATCACTTTTTTATCGGGGCAGAGAATTGACGCCGTTTCAGCCATAAAATGCACCCCGCAAAAAACAATCACTTTGGCGTCGGTCTTGGCAGCAATGCGGCTTAGTTCCAGAGAATCCCCCCGGTAATCCGCCACATCCTGCACCTCCGGGAGCTGATAGTTGTGCACTAAGATAACGGCATTACGCTTCTTTTTTAACTCCCCGATCTTCTTCTCTAAAATATCCTTAACCATAGCACCTGGTGCGAAATTAAGATTGTACCTGTCTCTTTATAAAACTTTACCGATGACTCCGCCGCCTACGACCGTATCATGATCATAAAATACTGCGGATTGGCCCGGAGTAACGGCAAACTGGGGTTTACTAAACTTGACTTTTACCTTGCGTCCCGTAACTATAACCTGTGCTTGCGCTTCGGGGTGATTATACCTTATCTTTACTCTTAGGGCAACCTTCTTTTTCTTAAGACCGATGATAAAATGCGTATTCTTAAGATAAAACTCATCCTTATACACATCCTCTTTCTTACCTACTATTATGCTGCGATTTCCGGGGTTTATTTCTATCACGTATAAAGGATAACCCCTGGCAATACCTAATCCTTCACGCTGTCCGATAGTATAAAAAGCGACCCCCTGATGCTGGCCCAATACATTGCCTTCTTTATCCAGTATGGGGCCGGGCTTTATCTTTGCCTTAGCGTGCGTATTTAAAAACCTACGATAATCCGCATCCGGGAGAAAACATATCTCCTGGCTGGCTAATTTATCCGCGATGGGTAAATTAAATTTCCTGGCTAAATTCCTCACTTCCTCCTTCGTATAATCCCCTAAAGGAAAAAGTATGCGCCTTAATTGCTTTTGGCCTAAACAATATAAAAAATAAGACTGATCTTTCTTTTTGTCCTTAGCTTTCTTTAGTAAATAACTAACGACTAGCGACTGACGACTAACGACTTTTTCTATGCGCGCATAGTGTCCGGTAGCCAGAAACCCAGCGTCTAAGGAGAGGGCCTTTTTCAACAAGGCATCAAATTTTATAAACTGGTTGCACCTTACGCAAGGGTTGGGTGTCCTGCCTCTTAAATATTCCCGGCAGAAATCCGCGATGACCTTTTCTTTCAGAACTTTGCTGAAATTCAAGACATAATGCCTTATCCCTAATTTATGGGCCACGCGCCGGGCATCTTCTATTCCCTCTAGACCGCAGCAATTAGGCCTTTTTGTAGTAGAATCAGCTAAATTGAAACACATAGTCAGCCCGATAACTTCATAACCTTGCTTTTTTAACAAGGCTGCTGCTACAGAAGAATCCACGCCGCCGCTCATCGCCACCGCTACCCGCTCTTTCATATATCTCCCTATAAATGTAATTTATTATACCATAAGGCAACCCTCTTCAAAAGGAATAGGAATAATTAGCGTCTGTCTTGTCTTGTTTCGTGCTTTATTCTCCCTGTTATCAGGCAGCGGGTCCTCACCGCGGAGTGAGCCTCTCTCCCTGCCTGCCGGCAGACAGGAAATTTTCCTCGAGGCATCCCCCGCGTCACCCGCTGAATTCTCCGTTATTTGAAAACCGCTTGCAAACCTCAAGCCCGTTTCCGAACGAGCATAAGGAGCGCAGGAGCACTCTTATGAGGCGAGACTTCGTACTGCTTAGCATCTATGAGTAACCCCCGCCTCATTTGAAATATCAGCGGGGGATGGGGGGCTTACAGAAGAAGTCAAGCCGAATGCGACGAGCACCTTACTGCGAGAGAGGAAATGGGGTTGAGGTTAGGTAAGGCAGCCGCTACTAATTACCATTCAACCCGCAACCCGCCTTCAATCCAGCGGCCTGGCTGAGGTATGCCCTCTATTTCCTGATATTCGACATTGAGGAGGTTGGTAATCTCTAAAAAGATTTGGGAGTTTTTGGGAAGATTATGGCAGAGGCGGGTATTTAAAAGGAGCCAGCCGCGGCGACTCGGCTTTTTCTTATAGGTCAGCCCCAAAGTTTGAACCCCGAAGGGTAGGTTAAAGGTAAGCGCGGTATTCACCAGGTGCTTTATATAATTCGGGCCATATTTATAAAGATACCCCCGGTCATCCGCGTGTCTATTAATATAAGAATAATTAGAATCCACAGTTACGCGCTCGCTTATTTTTAGCCTTAAATAACTTTCCAGGCCCACTACGTCTGCTTCGGTAATATTCTCTACCTGCCACTTGGCCTGGGATGGTTCGCGTTTTATCCAATCAATAGAATCACTCTCCTGCCTTAAGAAAAAAGTAAGGCCTGCCGATAATTTTTCTTTTTTATAATCATACCCGACCTCGTAGTTCAGCGATTTTTCGGCGGAAAGATCAGTGTTACCCAGCGTAGTAGGGTCACTATAATAAAGTTCAGTAAAGGATGGAATACGCATGTTTCTGGAAGCGCCAAAACGCAAAGAGTCTCTCTCGGAAATTTTATACCTAAAACTGGCTGAGCCGGTATAAACCCAGCCAAAACTATCAAAGTCATCGCTACGAAAGGATAAACCCAAAGATAATTGATCATTCAATTCTTTATTTTCATCCGCGAATAGGCTTTTATGCCTTCGGGTATGCTTACCTAAATTCGTGGAGTTAATCCACTCTTCTCCATACTCTAACCCCAGGCCCAGCTTACCTAAAATACCTGCTTCCTTCTGCAGATAAATATTGGGGGTATAAATATCCGTGTGATGATGGTTAAGATAATTACTTCTCACCTGGGTCTTATCCAGCATAAATTTATCATAGTGCCGGCGCCAAAGCATATTCGGCTTAATCATAAAGCCTGCCTTATCCAGATTTAACCCGGCGCTGCATAAATAAGTTTTGGTCCATTCCTCGGAAGGATAACCTAAGCCCGGCGTATAAAAATCATAGGCCCCGAATTGCTTTTCCTGATACCCCGCCTGGATATTGAACTCTCCGTCGGTGATATCCAAGGACGAATTCAAAGTAGCGGTAAATTTCTTAAAATCAGTATCATAACGAAACCCCCTAGAATCCTGGTTTTCTAAACTTAACCTTACACCCAAGTTATCTATTTTATCGCTTACGCTCAAAAGCGCGGATTTGCTCTGGTAGCGGCCTCCTTTTAATTCTAAAACTATCTTCTTATCCTGCGGTTTTTTAACAATCATATTTATAGCCCCGCCGATGGCATCCGGGCCAAAGAGGCTAGAACTTGCCCCCGGGGTGACCTCGATTCTTCTTATATCTTCCTTAGTCAAAGGTATGTCAGCGTTGTGATGGGCTGTCTGGGGGTCATTAATGCGCTGGCCGTCTAACAGCATTAAGACCCCTTGAAAATTAGAACCCCGTAAAGAAAAATCCGTCTGTATACCGGATTTTGGAGAACGGCTCTGCAGGTCTAAGGGTAGGAAACTTAATGCTTCAACAGGAGAGTCGTAAGGAGAGTTTTTTAAGGCATCGGAATCAAGCGGATAAGGATGCAGAAGATAGCTTCTGCTTTTAGTGATAACAATGGGCTCTAAATCTAACGGCGCCTCCTGCCTCTTAAAAATTTTATCACCGGCTGAATCCTCTTGGGCGTAGGATACGGCATAAAAATATAGGATAATTATAAAAAACAAACCGCGCCTCTTAAGCATAATAATTATTATAAGGAAGGCGCGGTTATTGTCAACTAAATTATATTTATAGGTTTACATTTACCTGCAATGTACCACATCCCCGCTCATGACCTTTTGGACTAATCCGGAGTCATCCCTGATCAATAGCCCTCCGTCTGTATCGATATCCAGGGCCTGACCTTCGATGTGTATTTTCTGACAGGCTACCCTTACCCTCCTGCCCAGGCTTACGTTCCACTCCCGCCATTTATCAATAATGTGCCTGCTGCCCTGTTTCTGGAAAATAAGGTAGTTCTCTTCTATCTTATGCAATATCTCCCGTAATAAATCCGGCCGGTTTACCTCTTCCCTGACCTGTTCTTTTAAAGATGTCGCGCCGGCAAGAAGTGTCTTTTTATCATTATTTACATTTAAGCCGATACCAATGGCTACAAAACGGCTCAAGTCTGCTTCGGCATTCAGTTCGGTCAGTATCCCGCCTATTTTTTTATGGTGAAGTAGTATGTCATTGGGCCACTTTATCTGACAGGTTAGGGCTATTTTTTCTTTTATCGCTTCGCAGATACTTACTGCGGCCATAAGAGTTAAAAGAGGCGTCTGGTTAAGCAAAATTTTCGGCTTTAAGATCAAAGAAAAATATATACCTTTATATTTGGGCGAAAACCATTCCCTGCCTAATCTGCCCCTGCCTTTGGTCTGTGTCTCCGCTAAAATAAGTGTACCTTCACCTGAACCTTCTATCCCTGACTGTAAAGCCACATCCATAGTCGAGGAGACCGTATCAAAATAGCGAATTTTCTTTCCCACAAACTTTGTATTTAACCCGCGGCTTACTTCAAGGGGCATAAGCCTATCCGGGCAGGAAACAAGTTTATACCCTAAATGCGGCACAGCCACGATATCATAACCGGCATCCTTAAGTATCTGGATGTGCTTCCATAATGCCTGGCGCGTTATCCCTAAACGGTGGCTGATCAGGTCACCGGAGATATAGTCCTGTTTTCTTTTTAGGAAATCGAGGATCTTTTCTTGCATCATTACTTCTTTTCGTAGAGGGGAGACATCTTTCGAAGTTTTTCCACGACTTGCGGCAGGCACTCTAAGAGGTAGTCTATATCTTCTTCTTTTGTCCATCTGCCCAGAGTAAGCCTTAAAGAACCATGGGCGATTTCATGGGGTAATCCGATAGCCAGCAATACATGCGAAGGCTCTAAAGAAGTAGAGGTGCAGGCAGAACCTGTGGAAGCGGCAATACCCAGCATATCCAAATTCAAAAGCATGGATTCGCCTTCAATATATTTGATGGAAAAATTAACGTTATTGGGCAGCCTTTGCTGAGGATGGCCGTTTAAGTAAACCTCGGGGATCCTGTTTTGGATTTCTTTAAGCAGCTTATCGCGTAAACGCATCTGAAGTTTGGCTTCATCTGCCATCTTCTCCTGACAGAGTTCTATGGCCTCACCTAATCCCACAATGCCCGGGGTATTATGGGTGGATGCGCGCCTGCCTCTTTCCTGGTCGCCTCCGTGTAAAAATCTCTCGATGCGTGTGCCCTTCCTGACATACAAGGCACCCACGCCCTTGGGCCCATAGAATTTATGCGCCGACAAAGATAGGAGGTCAATATTTAAGGTATCCACATTCACCGGAATATGCCCTACTGTCTGGACCGCATCCGTATGAAAATATATGCCTTTGACCCTGGTAATTTCGCCGATATCGGCAATGGGCTGGATGGTGCCGATTTCGTTGTTAGCATGCATCACCGAAACAAGGATTGTCTTATCGGTAATCGCCTTTTCAATATCAGCGGGGTTAACCAGACCATATTTGTCTACGCCAATATGGCTAATTTTAAAACCCCTCTTTTCTAAAAATTTGCAGGGTTCGCTTACGGCATGGTGCTCAATAGCGCTGATAATAATATGATTGCCCTTCTTTTCCTGGGCATAGGCTACGCCCTGGATAGCAGAATTATCGGATTCTGTCCCGCCGGAAGTAAAGGTAATCTCCTCCGGCTTAGCACCTAAAAATGCGGCAACTTTTGCGCGGGATTCTTCAATCGCTGCCTTTGCCTCCTGGCCTTCGGTGTGAATACTGGAAGGGTTACCAAACTGCTCAAAGAAATACGGCTCCATTGCCTTTAAAACCTCGGGGTCGCAGGGAGTGGTAGCAGCATAATCCAAATATATCCTCTTCATAGTTTAACCTCTGTTAAGAATTTCATTCATACTGCCTGTGCGGTAACCTTCTAAATCCACAGTAATATAATTATAACCCAATCTTTTTAATTTTGCTACTATCAAATTGCTCCGGCTCATAAGCCTGGGGATATCTTCTTTGGGTATCTCTATGCGGCAAAGGCCGTTGTAATACCGCAGCCTCACCTGTTTAAAACCCGACTGCCTTAAAAACCCTTCCGCTGTGTTAACCCGTGTTAAAATACGCGGGGTAATCTTTTCACCATAGGGGATACGTGAAGCTAGACAAGCTAAGGCCGGCTTATCCCAGGTAATCAAACCTAATCTTCTGCTCAACTGCCGGATATCCTCTTTGTTAAAACCTGCCTCCTGAAGCGGAGAACGCACCCTGAGTTCCTCCTTGGCCTTATTCCCCGGACGAAAATCCTTTTTATCGGATATATTACTGGCATCCGCTACAAAATTTAATTTAAATTTTCTCGCCATAGCCTTTAACCTGCTAAAGAGTTCCTTTTTACAGAAATAACAACGATTAAGCGGATTAGCAGTAAATCTTTTGTCTTTTAATTCGCGGGTCTTAATTATCTTATGCCTTACACCAAGGCGCTGGGCCATACTTTTAGAAAATAATAATTCTTCTTCAGGATACGTAGCTGAACTGGCGGTAACCGCAAGGACCTTATCCTTCGGTAATACCGTCGAGGATACCTTAAGCAAGAGGGTGCTGTCTACGCCTCCAGAGAAAGCAATCAATATTGACTGCATATTTGAAATTATCTTCTTGAGCCGGATTAATTTTTTCTTTAACTCCATTTTAGAAGCGTACTTCCATGGCGCGGGGAGGACAAATCTTCACGCAAAGCTCACAGGCAATGCATTTATTATCGTAAAAATGGACTTTGCGCGTAAGGGGGTCAATGGCCAGAGCGCCGGTAGGACAGATAGGCACGCATACGCCGCAGTCAGTGCATTTAGCTTCGTTGCGTATAACATCCTGGCTAAGGGGCTGAATCTTCACCCCCTTAGACTGCAGATATTCTATCCCTTTATTAAACTTCGCATCCTCACCGCTTAATTCTAAGACCATCAGACCCTCTTCCTGGGGCGTGACATAAGCCTTGAGGATATTAAACTGCAGGTCATAATCCTTGACTAATTTACAGATAATCGGCTGGTCTACCAGCCGGTGGGGAAAATGCAATACTATCCTTTTAGAAATCATTTTTTGCTCCTTCAATTTACAACATCAAACATTTAAACTTTATACAATCGGCCTTTCCTTTAATAGCTTAAACGTATATCCGGATTCTGCGCCGGGTAAGGCTGCCTGGCTTTCAGTCAGAAGGAAATCGCCTTTTTTAATCCAGGATTTTAATTCCTCGGCGATTTCGCGCGCCTTGGAATAACTGGATAGGTTACCCGTGGGTATTTCTTTACCTTCTACCTTAATCTTACCGGATTTTAACTGCGCATAATTTACTTCCGTGAGGCTTCCTGGAACCATCTGCGGATAAGCCTGGCTATAATCTACTACCTGGGCATAAATTTCCTCATCTTTAGCCGCTGCGTATTTGAGTATTTCTTCGTCCAATACAGGTATAGGAACGCCTATGCCTACGGTCAAGGTTACGCCATAACCCAACATGCTCGTGCCTACTAAAAACTCCTGTCTCATCTGTTTTAAATCGCCGATGACCGCCAGCGTGCCTGCGGGCGCCTGGGGTATGCCATTATCTTTTCTTTTTACCGTCGGGTTATGCTGGGTGCCCTGCCAGGCCACATAGCCGATCCCACCGCCTAGGAATATCTTTGTGCCAATGCCTATAGTCTTATAGTAGGGGTCCTTTAAAAGCGGGGAGAGCTGGCCTGCTGAGCAATAATTGGCATTGCCTAATTTTGGTTTCAATGCACCCATATAGGTATAGATTATCTTATCCGATAAATTTACCGCTACATTGTAATTCTGATAACAATTACGGATATTAAACAGCACTGCCTCATTTAAATCTTTGATATTAACCAGGGTCTCTAATTTCTTGCGCGGATAGCAATCCGTACCGTAAGCAGTGGCTTCCAGGCGGATATCCTTTCCTGCTACTATCTCCTGGATTACATGAGCGCCGCCGTATTTAAATTCACCCGGGAAAACTTTATTGCGCGGGTCATCATCAGGTATGGCGGTGGCGCCCAGATAGATATCCACTGCCGCAAAGCCCGTATAAACAGGAACATCATTAAGTCTGCAGGTTCCGCCGCCTATTTTTATGCGGGGCCTGGAATGCCCGATATTAAAATAGGCGCCTGATGAACACATCGGGCCAAAGGTGCCGGTAGTTACTACGTCTACTTCCTGCGCTGCCTTTTTAACGCCCTTTTTTTGGACTAAATCAATGATTTCTTCCGCGGTAACCACCACCGCTACGCCTTTTTTAATCCTGGCATTTATTTCTTTAATCGTACGCATCTTTTATGCTCGCTTTCATTATGACTTTATATAGCAATGACTTCTTTTATCTGCGGGACTTCTTCTTTCAATAATTTTTCAATCCCCATCTTTAAAGTCATCTGGCTCATCGGACAGCACCCGCAGGTCCCGGTAAGTTTTAATTTTACTATACCGTCATCCGTAACTTCTACCAGCTCTACGTTACCACCGTCAGCCATAAGCATAGGGCGGATTTTATTCAAGGCCTCTTCTACTTTTTCTTTCATAAAAACCTCCGTTTATTTAGTGAACAACTCCGTGCTCAGATACCTTTCGCCCGTATCCGGTAATATTACTACAATAAGCTTATCCTTATTTTCTTTACGCCCGGCTACATTTATCGCCGCGAAGGTAGCGGCACCCGAAGAGATACCCGCTAAAATACCTTCTTCCCTGGCCAGTCTTCTGGCCGTCTCAATGGCATCCTCATTAGAAACCTGGATTATCTCATCAATAATCTTGGTATTTAAGACCTCCGGGACAAAACCCGCGCCGATACCTTGAATCTTATGCGCACTCGGCTTACCGCCTGACAAAACCGGCGAGGCTGCCGGTTCAACCGCGATAGCGCGGAATGCGGGTTTTTTCTTTTTGAGGGCCTCGGTTATGCCCGTAATCGTACCACCCGTGCCTACGCCTGCGACGAGAATATCAATTTTCCCGTCAGTATCATCCCAGATTTCAAGGGCGGTGGTCTTACGATGAACCTGCGGATTAGCCGGGTTCCTAAACTGCTGCGGCATAAAATAATGTTTATTGCTCTTTGCAAGTTCTTCTGCTTTTCTTACCGCGCCGGACATCCCTTCGCTGCCGGGTGTCAGAATAATCTCCGCGCCAAAGGCCGCTAAAAGCTGCCGGCGCTCTAAGCTCATCGTCTCAGGCATAGTTAAAACTAATTTATATCCTTTTACCGCCGAGACAAAAGCCAGGGCAATGCCCGTATTCCCGGAAGTCGGCTCAATGATGATCGTATCCTCTTTAATTATACCTTCCTTTTCTGCCTGCTCAATCATGCTCAAGCCGATCCTGTCTTTAACCGAAGAGCAGGGGTTAAAGAATTCTAATTTTGCTACTACACTGGCAAGGCAACCGCGGGTTAATTTGTTCAGCCGCACCAAGGGCGTATTACCAATGAGTTTTGTGATGTCTTTGGCTATCTTCATCTTTTAAACTAAATCTGGTAAATAAAAGCAGGGTTGGAGCGCCTGCTTTTTTTTAAAAGGTCTTCAAAGGTGATATTATCAATAATACGCGAGGTGCCCTCAGCTATTTTCTGCCACACGCCCCTGAAGACGCACCTGTTTATATGCGTACACCCTTTATAATTATTACCTACGCAGGCAATGGGCTCAACCTGTCCGTCCATGAATCTGATGACCTCACCCAGCTTTATTTGCGCAGGGGCCCTGGCAAGGAGATAACCGCCGATTGCCCCGCGCCTGCTTTCTACGAAGCCGCCCCTTTTTAAATCCAGGAGTATCTGCTCCAGGAATTTTATGGGTATATCCGCCCGCATAGCTAACTCGTGAATAGTCACCGGGCTATTCTCATAATGTAACGCCAGATCCAGTATGGTCTTTAAGGCGTAATCGCCCCGATAAGTAATATGCATATTGGCTTTTTCTCTATAATCTCTATTATAATAGTAGAGTATAACTTAAAAAATATATTTGTCAAGTATTTTTTTTAAGACCCTCCTGGTGGCTGCGGGCGTACGATAAAAACAGTGCCTGGAACTTCTTTATTTCTTTTTTTACGTCCGGCTTTGTTATGACCGCGGATATCGCGCATAGCCCATAAGCCCCGCATTCAATTACCTCTTTAGCATTGGATAAATTTATTCCGCCGACGGCAATGATAGGGATAGATACTTCTTCCCTTATCTTTCTTATCAAGCCCGTGCCTAGTGGCTCTCCTGCGTCGCCTTTTGTTCTTGTGGCAAATATCGCAGATACGCCTATGTAGTCTGCGCCTAGCCTTTGCGCTGCTTTTGCCTCTTTAAAACTATGGACGGTCAGACCGATAATCTTATCTTTCCCCAGCAGCTTTCTGGCCACGTGATAAGGCAGGTCATCGCAACCTATATGCAAGCCGTCCGCATTTACGCCCAGAGCTATATCCAGCCGGTCATTGACCAGAAAAATTATCTTCCTGCAAATTGACCTTAATTTTAACGCCTCTATATACATATCTTTTGTGCTGGAATATTTATCCCTGTACTGCACAACCCTTACTCCACAGGCCAAGGCATTCTTTACGTCGCTGATATTCCCGGCGCGGCTTAACCTTGAGTCGGTGATAAAGTAATAGCCACTCAACATTCTATCCTTTGTATTTTATCAATCGTTTTCTTATCCAGATTAAAAATATAGTAAAAAATCTTTTCCTTAAATGTACCCGGGCCGCCGGATAATTTTACGGCGCATTCTGCCTGATTTTCTCCAATAAACTATACGCGTTAATCTTTATTTTTGGCCCCATTTTCTACAATTTTTAGATATCGGGAAATTATTTACGTTGGGATAAATACCGAAAAGCGCTTAACGCAGCCTTAGAGCCTTCTCCTGCGGCAATAATAATCTGTTTCTCCGGCACATCAGTGACATCTCCTGCGGCTAAGATACCGGGGATACTGGTTTCATTGCGGGAATTTACTTCGATCTCCCCTAATTGGTTTTTTTCTACCTCTTTGACAAAATCAGAATTGGGTATGAGGCCAACTTCTACAAATACCCCCTGGACAACTAATTGTTCCTGTTTGCCTTCTCTTTTTATTCTGATGCCACTCACCATCTTATCTCCTATTATAGCGGCCACCTGGGTATTATTTAAAATAGTTACATTTTTACTTGCCTCAACCTTCTCGCGCATAATGGCATCCCCGCCTAATCCGGAGGTAATATTGACTATATAGACATGCCTGGCTATCTTGATTAACTGTAAGGCCGCATCTAAACAAGAGTTTCCGCCGCCGATAATGGCGATGTCTTTCCCGGAGAATAAGGGGCCGTCACAAGTGGCACAATAAGTAAGCCCCTTGTTTTTGAATTCCTTTTCGCCAGGCACATTCAATTCCCTGGATTTCTTGCCGGAAGCAATAATTACTGTTTTGGCTTCGTATGCGCCTTTATTGGTTTTTACGGAGATTAAATCCCCTCTTTTTTGGGCTTCATTGACTTCTTCGTTCTCCTTAAGAGTGATATCATATTTACGCATGTGTTCCTCAAACTTGGCGGCTAAATCCACTCCGGTAATAAACTGATAACCCGTGTAATTTTCTATATCGCCGCTTAAGGCGGCCTGGCCGCCGATATCTTTGGAGATAACCAGCAAGTTCATCTTTTTACGTGCTGCATATACGGCCGCGGTAATACCCGCCGGCCCTGCGCCGATAATAATTAAGTCATACATGGTTAATTCGCTAAAATTTATAATTATAACCCTAATAGTGCCTTTATCTTCTCTTTATCGAATCCTACAATAATCTCACCGCCGATATCCAAAACCGGCACAGCCATCTGGCCGGATTTCCGGACCATCTCATCTGCTGCCTGATGATCCGTAGAAACATCCTTGTCTTCAAAAATTATATTATTATCCTTAAGGAACTGTTTAGCCCTGATGCACCAGGGGCAGGTAGGCGTACTATAGACTCTTACATTTTTATCCATATTTCTCTCCGGCTAAAGATTGGCTTTTAAATCCAGCAGTTTTTCTAAATGGTCCTTCTCCTGCGCGATTACCTCATCTACTATTGTTTGGTCGTATTCAGGCACTATCTTCTTCATCCCCTCGTAGAAAATAATGGAGTCCTTCTCAACCCCTATGCCTATATTTATTGCTTCTTTATCGCTTTTTACTTTCGCGGCCATCTCTTTACCTTTGACTGCCTGAGTAAATACGTTTTCGGCCGCTAAGGCACGCATATAGGCAAAATATTCCCCCGGATATGCCTCGGTTGGCTCGTATTTTTGTATTGCATCTAACATCTTCTGAAAAATCAGGGCGTGTTTCTCCTCTTCTGCGGATAAGTACTCAAACATTTTTCTAGACTTTGGATTTTTCGCTTCACCCGTTAAGACGCCGTAAAAATCCCTGCCGTTTCTCTCAATCTGAATCCCTATTTCCAGTATTTCGCTCGCTGCGAATATATTGCCCATGCTTAAACTCCTTTTTTAAGTGTTGCGGCGTAAGGTCAACGATCTCTTTTACTTCTACAACAATCATATATTGAGGCTCGGGTAAAAGGACTTCCGGATGCCGGGGGTGCCCCTTTTCTTCGTGGATATTCTTTAAGAGCCTTTGCGTCAACCTGCCGGCAATCCTGGCCTCCCATGCCCGGATAACCGCAGGCGGTATATTCTTTCTCGGCGTCATTTCCGCCTTACCTTTCAGGCAATAACCCATAAATTTATGTTCATCAACCGCGGTAATACTGATGTATGCATTGTATCTCAAATTATCGCGGGTCTTGGCGCGATAAAGGTCAAGCAGATAGACCCTGCCGTTTTTATTTATTTTGACTATCCCTTTGCAGGCACTATGCGGCAGGCCGTTCTTATCTACAGTGGAAATTATCACGCAACCCTGATTCCGGAAAAATTGCAGTATCCTGTCGTTTAATCTTGCCATTAGAGCTCTGTTTCGCTCATCCAGCGGCCATGGAGATTACAGTTCTCCAAAACCAGTAATCTTCCCGAAGCTGACTTAAGGTGTATGCCTAAAACGGGATTTAACTGTGCGGTAAAATGGTAGCGGGCAGCAAAACCATAGTCAAGGTATGCATCAATATACATAATGTGGTGGCCTTCTTCCGCCGGGTGTAGTATCTGGCCTATTTTAATATTGGCGTCAACACATCCTGGGCCGGCCAAGCCGCATTGTCTCCTGATTTCAATCACGGAGATATGTTTTTTTTCCAGTTCGCTAAGATTTTTGGGGTCAACGGGTTTTTTGATAGCCGTCGGGTCAAGCTCAAAGGCCTCTTTCTTTGCACCGCATACCGGACAACTCCCCGGCGCCTCTTTAAAGGCAATATATCCGCATTTTCCGCAGACAAAGGTATCCATTTTTACCTCCTTTTTTACGTTACCGGACTATTTTAATTTCCCGGCAAAATTACGGCCGAACTCATAGCAACGCTTAATGTCATTCTCGTCGGGGACATATTTCACGGATAAACCCGGGGAGCCTATTAATTCTATACCCGCTTCCCTTAAAATATCCTCGATGTTTTTTACCGCCCCTCCTGCCCAGCCATAGGAGCCGAATACGGCGGCTATCCTGTCCTTTGGTTTAAGCCCTTTTAAAAATTCCAAAAATCCCGCCATATTCGGGAGTATATCATTATCGTGCGTGGAAGAACCGAAGATGAATCCTTTAGCATCCAGCATCTCTTTGATTATTTCGGTGCGGTCAGAAGAGGTGACGTCAAAAACCTTCACGCTTACTCCGGCAGCAGTTATGCCGTCGGCTATTCTCCTGGCCATCTTCTCGGTTGCGCCCCACATAGTCTCATATATAACCACTGCCTTTGGTTTCGTCTCATTGCGCGCCCAGGATAAATAGGCATTAATTATCTTTAAGGGGTCTTTGCGCCAGATGATCCCGTGGCTGGGGGCAATCATCTTTATGGGAATATTTAGCTTCTGGACCTCCTCAATCTTTTTAAGGATTACGGAACTTAGCGGCCAGAGGATATTCGCATAGTATTTAGCTGCCTCTTCCATAAGCGCGCAAGTATCTACTTCATCATCAAACCTCTGGCTAGTGGCATAATGCTGGCCGAAGGCGTCATTAGGAAGCAACATCTCTTCCTCGGGGCAATAGGTAAACATGCTGTCCGGCCAGTGGATCATCGGCGCCTCAATAAAGGCCAATGTCCTTTTACCCAGCTTTATTTTATCGCCGCTCTTAACTGCCTGAAAATCCCAATTGCCGTAATAATGCCGGTAGAGCCCTTCCTTGCATTTTTGCGTGCCGAAGATTTTTGCTTTCGGGCAGAGCTTCATTATAGCGGGCAGCGCCCCGGAATGGTCAGTCTCGACGTGATTAGCAATAATGTAATCTATCTTCTCAAGAGGTACGAGCTCCCGGATATTCTCAATCAATTCCCCGGAAAAAGAACCCAGGACAGTATCTACTAAAGCCACCTTATCATCCAGCATAAGATAGGCGTTATAGGTGGTCCCTCGCTTTGTGGTATAGGTGTGCCCGTGAAAATTACGCACTGCCCAGTCTATAACACCTACGGAATAAATATCCGGTAATATTTTTATGTTAGGCATAACGGCCTCCTCTAATAACCCGTAAAATTTTCCGTGATAATGTTTCCCTTGGGTAAGGTTAATTCTTCGACGAGTATTTTTTCCATGGCCTCGACCATAGCAGGCGGGCCGCAGAGATAAAACTTCCTTTGCGGGTAGTCAGGGATTTCTTCTTTAATGACCTGGCTGTTGACTCTGCCGGAACGCGACATTAATTCATCCGAGGCCTCAGAGAGCACATGGACAACTTTTAACTTAGGGCATTGCTCCTGCATCTTCTGGAAATCTTCCCTGAATGCGATATCGCTGATAGTACGGTTAGCATAGACAAGCACAATATCGATGCCAAGACTTTTATCTACTATGAACTTGCAGATACTCCTAATAGGGGTAATACCTATGCCTCCGGAAATAAAAGCGATATTTTTTCCCGTCTCATTTAGGGTAAAATTTCCGAAAGGGTATTGTATATTTACGGCATCTCCGGGCTTTAAGGTATCTAACGCCATGGAGAAATCACTCTCGGTAATTTTCTTGGTAAACTCAAGGTATCCTTTTTCCGACGGAGAACTGGAAATAGAAAGGTACCTTTTTAATTCCGGCCTGGCCTTGAGGTTAACCTGCAGAAACTGCCCTGCCTTAAAATCTACCCCCTCGCCGGTTTCTACGCGGAAACTCTTGACATTATAAGTCCGCTGGATTATCTCTTTGATTTTTACTTCTGATTCGATTGCCATTTACCAGATACCCGATATTTATTGTCCCTGCAGCTAACTTATTTTTTCAAACTGGTCTTTCCCCACTCCGCACTCAGGGCAAACCCAGGTATCCGGTAAGTCAGCGAAAGCTGTCCCCGGGCTAGCCCCTTGCGTTGAATCACCGGTAGCAGGGTCATAAATATAACCGCAGACTAAACATTTATATTTATCCACTCTGGCTCTCCTTTATTATCTTAAAACAAAATCGAGTATTTAACGCTTCATCATAGATTCGCCTATACCTTTATGCATCATACCGGGCGTTTTTCCTTCCTCCGCTATACCCTGCATCTTATGCTGCATCATTTCCTGCATCATACACTTCATCGGACGGCGGCCTGTAGCCAAGGTATAAATCCCCGCGGAAAAAACCAGCAGCGCGGATAACCAAAGTAGTGCCGCAATAATATAACCGAAGGACTTCAACCCCTGCGTATCCGTTTTGCGCAAGGCATACAATACAAAAAAACTTAAGGTCAATAACAGCGTTGCCGGAATAAATGTAAACAAACCCCCAACTCTTGCCATAAACATACGTCACCTCCTTATATTATTATATATTATATACTAATTCCTTTCAAACGGAAGTTTATTCATCTTCTCCAGTTTTTCCTCGCCTATACATTCGCGGGCGTGTTTACACCAATCCACGCAAGAAGGCAGCCTCTGACGGCATGCTAAACTCTTGCATTTAGGGCAGTTGACCTTTACCTCGTCAGAAAAAATCTCTATCTTATATCCGCAATCAGGACACTTGATTGTTTCCGCCTTAATGTTTCTTTTATCCTGTCCCGGGCATTTTAAAAACATCTCTAAACCTACTCCTTTCTTAATAAAGATGCCAGCGTAATAGATTTTAATTCCCGTATGACATATTTTTCGATACTATTAATTTTTTTTCTTAAGGCGCAGGTCTTTGCATTAGGGCAGGCCATTTTTTTAAAGAAGCATTCATTTAAGCGTAACGACCCCTGGAATATCTCTATGAGGCCTGCTAAAAAAATCTTATCTACCGGCTGAGCTAATAAAAACCCTCCGCCACAGCCTTTGTGGGACTTAAGTATCCTCTTCTTATTCAATACCTGCAGTATTTTTCTTAAAAAAGGCCGCGGTATCTTCAGGCGCCCTACTAATTCCCCAACAGAAACCCTGTGTTTTTTATTTTTAGCGATAAAACATAAGGCCCGTAAAGCATAGTCCGTATCTCTGGTGATTAATTTCATCCTCTTCTCCGGTAATTAACTCTGTGGCAAAAATAGAAAGGGTAGTTTTCCCGCTAAACTATTTAAGGAACAGGCGGGATCCCGCCTGATAACTATATTGAATGGCGGGAAACGTCGTGCCCAGGACAAATTACAGCAGCCCTCTTTACAGTGCGCTACCGGCCGTAGCATATATTTAATAGTTACATCCATTATCATCACCCCCTCTTCCATACATAAATGATACTATAATAGTATCATTTGTCAAGAGAAATTTAGGGGGTAGAATTTTAACTACCCCCCTTAAAAACTGCTAAAACCTTGCCTTGGTTTCCTTTTCTAAGGCCCCGCTGATGCTGCAATATGCCTCAACCGAAATAGTATCGCCTAATTTTGCATCGGGGATCAGATAACTGAGGGTCTGGCTGGAATTAGTATCCTGCCTGCTGATCTCCTGCTCGATAATCTGCTTACCATTAAGCGCGATGTCGACCTTCATGATAAAATGGCTCTCGGGGTCGCTCACATTATGCATGATTACTACCTTCAAGATCTTAGACGCCGGATAAAAAGTAATAATTATATCGGACGGCGGATGGGCATAGGCTATGGAATAAACTGCTATTAAAAAACATACGGTTATGCATAAAACGACTTTTTTCATACCATCTCCTTTCTTATCTAAAGATAATATTGGCCAGATAACCGATGATTACTACCTGCGGTACGGTAACTACAGGCATCCATAATGCTACGCGCCTGCCTACATTTGCCCAAAGCAACCCTATCTCCGTATAATCCGTAGCTACGCCTGCCATTAAAAAAACGAAGCTGTTTCCCAGGGCGCCGGTCTGGCGGTATATCTCAAAAGCAAGCGGAGAGGAACCTTCCGAACAGACCTCAATTATCGTCGCCAAACCCAACGTCACCACTAAACCCAGCAAGGTCGGCCCCATAAACCTATGGAAGAAATGGGTCGGAATATACGCGCCGGCTATACTGGCAATAAGCATACCTAAGATAATCCACCAGAGGACCATATCCGAAAGCGCTATGGCCCCCTTAATCACGCCTTTAAAATCATCGGCTAGGGCAGCAAGGCTGAATCTATAATTCTTCAGGCGGATTTTTAAATCTTTAAAAATAGAAAATTGTCCGGGTACATCTACGATATTCTTATTTTTTTCAATCAGGCCCTTCTTTTCCAGAAACATAAATATAAGGCCGGTATTAACAGCTACTATTAGGGCCGCCACGATAATAAACAACCCCTTCATGCCGAACAACCCGACTAACATTACCGTAATCGTAAAATTCGCCCAGGGGCTGGCCAGGAGGAAACTGACTACACTAGGATTAGACGCCCCTTTTTTATGCAGCTGCATGGAAAGCGCAAGTATGCCGTGGCTGCAGGCGCTCATCAAGAAACCTAAGAATACCGCATTAAATATTGTAAGCGGGGATTTCTTGGCTAAGATTTTAGAGATGTATTCCCGCGGGATATAGTAATCAATAACCCCGCCAAGAAATAGGCCTGCCAGCACCGCCCACCAAATGGTTTTTAAATACATAAGGAAAGAATTACGAAATGCTACCAGTAGAGGAAAAAATAAGGAGAGTATTAAAAGGAGAGCGGGTATGCCGACGGTAATAAATAATTTATTCTTAAAAAGCGGCTTTCCTGGCAAAGGAGAGCAGGCAGAATTATCTTTTATTTTCTCCTGGCGGAGAAACTTATCTTTACAATGAGTGCTGCAGAAGAAATAATCCTGTCCGTCTCTATTTACTCTAATCCCGCGTAATTCATCTACCGTCATCCCGCAAACGGGGTCTTGCGCCATTATCTGCTCCAGATGAACCAGATAAATAAATAAGCTACGCTTACCGCGGCAAGGGTAAAAGGCAGGCCGATTTTTACAAAGTCGCCGAAACTGACCTGAAGGCCTTTTTTACGCAATAGGCCTACGGCGACCATATTCGCCGAGGCGCCTATGGGCGTGATATTTCCTCCCAGCGACGTCCCGATAAGCAGGCCGAATAAAAGCAGCTGTGGGCTTATGCCTAAGGAAGCTGCTACAAGTTTTGCCACGGGTATCATGGCTACGGTATAAGGTATATTATCTACGAATGCCGATAACAAAACCGAAAGCCAGACTATAATTGTATATGCCAGTAATTTGTTCCCTTTAGTAAAGCCTATTATGAAATTCGCTATATCATCTATTATGCCCGCATAAGTCAGGCTTCCTACCAGGACGAATACCCCGATTAAAAAGAAAAAGGTGTGCCAATCCAAATCCTTTATGGCTGAAAGCGATTCCCTGTGTTTCAGTTCATGCCAGATTAACCCGATGATGCCATAGGCGAGGCAGATAAAGGCTATGGAGTAAGCAGGCTTGTTTTTGATAAAACTGGAAACCGCCAGAGTAAATATCATAAAACCAAGCAGCCAGGCAGGAAACCAGGTCTTGACTTTTACCTCTTCTATTTGCACTACCAGTTCTTTATATTTTCTAAACAATAGGTATAAAATAACGAACGAAGCAACCGCGCCCAGCTCTACGGCAAAGGTTATGCCGGGCCTGCCTTTCATCCAGAAGAAGTCCATAAAATTCATACCGCTAGAAAGGGCAAGGATGATACTGGGGCTGTCGCCTATCATCGTGGCGCACCCCTGCAGGTTTGAAGATACGGCTATACCGATGAGAAAAGGAACGGGATTGGCCTTTAGCCTCTTGGCTACCTCAAAGGCAATGGGCGCTACTATGAAAACCGTAGCCACGTTCTCCGCAAAACTGGAAATAAAACCCGCAAGTAAACAAACAGACAATAAAGCCATGCCTACGGTCTTTGACCTATCCACTAATTTTGTGGCCAGATATGCCGGAACGCCTGAAAATATAAAGAGGCTCGATAAAATCATCGTCCCCAGGAATACGCCCAGGACATTATAATTTATACTGGCAAATGCCTGCGCCAGATTAATGGCGCGGCTTAAAAACAGTAAACCTATAGCAGTGCCTAAGACGATAAAAGGATGCCCCTTCTTTAACATAAGGAACATATAGGTAATAAGGAATATTGCTACGACAAATATTTTCATTTAAATTAAGTCCTCTGCTAATTTTTTACCCGATAAAAGCATACCGCCGAATATCGGGCCCATACGCGGAGCGCCAAAGACCGCATTTGCGCTCATCCCGCAGACATAGAGCCCGGAGGCAACCTCTTTGGTGTTTTTTACAATAGTATCCTCCCCCACCTCTGCCCACATAGATTGCTCGCCTATAATTTTTCCGGTCTTAGTCTTAAGCCTTATGCCGGATTTCTTCTCTACAATACGCACTACCTCTGCGGCATGGCCGGTGGCATCTATGACGAACTCAGCCCTCATAGTAATGGGGTCAACGTGTAGGTTCGCCATCTCTACGGCAGTCCAGTTTAAAACTAAACCGCAGACACGTTTATTCCTGACCATTACGTCTTCGGCGCTAAAACAGTTAAACACCTTAACCCCTGCCTTAACTGCCTTTGAGCAGATAGTCGAAACCGCCTCAATGGAATCCGCTAAATAATATCCTTTTTCATAGAGCCTGGTTTTCACCCCGAATTCATCCAGGATTTTTCTGGCCTTCTCCTGTACCACTATCTCATTAAACATTATCCCGCCGCCCCACATACCGCCGCCTACGGATAATTTTCTCTCAAAGATAGCCACTCTCTTGCCTGCCTTGGCCAGATAATAGGCACAAACCATACCCGCAGGCCCGGCACCGGCAATGGCTGCGTCTATATCTAAAGAATCAACAAGCTTATTCTTGTAAGATTCAATTATTGCCCGGGAAATTTTTATTTCATCCAGCTGCATATTATCTCTCCATATCTTTTAAGGTTATCTTTTTGGCCCCGTTTCTGGCCATTTCCCTCACCGCATCTTCAGAGTCTTCGGGGTTTATATTCACTCCTTTTACGGCATCCATCAATAATTTTACCTTAAATCCCCCCCTTAAGGCATCTCTGGTAGAAAACTTAACGCAGTAGTCCGTAGCCAGTCCGGCTATATAAATTTCTTCTATGCCGAATAATTCCAGAAGATTCGAAAAACTCATCCCGCTTAGGGTTTCTGCTTCGAAAACAGAATAACCGTCTCTTTGCGGATATATGCCCTTGTAGAGAAAAATTGCTCCCTTAGGAAGCTTAAGTTTAGGATGAAAGGCTGCGCCTTTAGTATTCTGAATGCAATGCACCGGCCAGGCGCCTCCGAATTTCTTAAAATGCCCGGTCTTCTTAGGGTGCCAGTCGCGGGTAAGAAAAATCGGTAATTTCTTTTTGGAAAAAATCTTTATATATTTATTGACGCTAGGGACGATTTTATCGCCTTCGGGGACAGCCAGGGCACCATTAGGGCAAAAATCATTCTGCACATCCACAACCAAAAGCGCTTTTTTAAATTTCATCTTAAATCCTTCTAACTAAACGCCACGTCCAGTATCATCATCGCTATAAAACCTATTATCGTACCCATCGTAGCCAGGGCAGCATTGCCGCCGCGCTGAGACTCCGGGATAATTTCTTCGACTACGATAAAAAACATAGCGCCTGCGGCAAAAGCCAAGGTATACGGCAGGATAGATTGCGCAAGGATTACGGCCAACGCGCCGATAACGCTGGCAACCGGCTCGACTATTCCTGATAGTTGTCCATACCAAAAACTTTTTAACCGCGATATTTTTTCCCGGCGTAGCGGTATTGAAACCGCCAATCCTTCGGGGATATCCTGTATCCCTATACCTATGGCCAAAGCTATGGCTGTCTGTAAAGTAGTACTCGGGGAAACTACAGCAGTAGCACCAAAGGCAATCCCTATTGCCAGGCCTTCGGGAATGTTATGTAAAGTCATGGCCAAAATAAGTAGGGTGGGCCTATGCCAATGTGTTTTGATACCCTCGGCCTTTTCTATAGGAGCCCCGAACTGAAGATGGGGCAGTATTTTATCGATGCCTCTTAAAAAGACCCCTCCTGCTAGAAAACCTACCGCAGCCGGAAGCCAGGGAGGAATTTGCCTGGCAACTGCTATGGTCATGGCAGGTGCCAACATTGACCAATAGATTGCAGCAGACATTACCCCGGCGGCAAACCCCAACATCACATCAAGTATCTTGCGGTTTATATCTTTAGCTAAAAATACAGCTGACGCTCCAAAGGCAGTCATCGCCCAGGTAAAGAGCCCGGCAATAAAAGCCTGTATTACAGGATGTATATTCTGTAAAAGGTTTTCCATTTTTACAATCTCTCAATCAAATAGACCCGGGATAACCGTATTGCAATAAACGCACTTGCCCTGCCTGATATTATACTCTAAAACGCTGAAGGTTTCTCTTTTAATTATTAACTCCTTGCAATTCGGGCAATGGGTATCATTGCCCCAGCCATAAACATTGCCCGCATAAATAAACTTCAGCCCTGCCTTCCTGCCTATAGCCTGGGCTTTTTCCAGGGTTGCCTCCGGCGTAGGGTGGCGGTGGGTAAGTTTATAATCCGGATGGAAACGGGAGACATGCCAGGGGATATTCTTGTCTATCCCGGCGATAAATCCGGCAATACCGCTTAATTCCTCTTCGGAATCATTCTCTTGCGGTACGATTAAAGTAGTTATCTCCAACCAAATACCTAATTTATGCATTAAGACAATAGAATCCAGCACCGGCGCTAGGCTGGCAGCGCAGACCTTGCGGTAAGAGCTGTCTTTAAAAAACTTCAGGTCTACGTTAGCCGCATCCAGATAAGGCCTGATCATCTCAAGGCACTCTGCGCTCATATACCCGTTGGTAATAAAATTGTTGTAGAGCCCGGCCTCTTTGGCTAATTTTGCCGTCTCCAAGGCATACTCAAAGAATATAGTGGGCTCTGTATAAGTATAAGAAATGCTCCGGCATTTATTTTCTATGGCTGCTTTTACTATTTCCTGCGGCGGGAATTCTTCTGCGCCCAGATTACCGCCTTCTCTAAACGTGCTTTGTGAAATCTTCCAGTTCTGACAGAATTCACAGCGGAAATTACAGCCGATAGTAGCAATAGAAAAACTCTTTGACCCCGGCAGGAAATGATACAGGGGCTTTTTCTCAATAGGGTCAACATGGTTGGCGATAACCTTCCCATAGGCATATGTATATAATATACCGCCCCTGTTTTCCCTCACTCCGCATAACCCGAATTTCTTATCGGCAATCCGGCAGCCATGGCTGCATAGATAGCAACGCACGATTTTACCATCTAGCTTTTCGTAAAGCAGGGCTTCTCTCATATCCGGACTTTTAAAAGCTCAAGCTCTGTGATAGGTGAGGTTCGTAACGCCTTATTCTCCTTTTCGGGGATTCTTCGATAAACTATCTCTGCATCAAGGTTACCGTTTAAATCGCAATAGCGGCAGGTTATGGCGCAAGAGAGCGCAATTAATTCTTTGTTGAATTCCCCCCTGCCTAATGAAGTTGGGCCGGCTAAGTCAGCGCAAGGGAAAAACAGATAGTCATCTTTCCCGGCAAGGCTCACCAGCTTCTCATTTTCCTTCTCGTTACGCCCTACTATCAATTTTGCATTCGGCGAAATCCTAAAATGCCGGCCTACTTTTAACAATTCTATATTACTTAAGGTGAGTTCTTTGTGGACAATGATCTCCTTGAGCCTTTTTGAGAATTCAGGGTCAGTCAATAAACACCCTCCGGCAGGCTGGGCGTATTCTTTGATGCCGAAGTCCTGTGCTAATTTTATCTGTTGCCTGCGGCCCCGGCCGCTAAAATTCAATAAGTCCCGGCGCTTAATCCAGCCTTCTCTTTCCGGGACAGTCTCCGCAAGGAGTTGAGCTGAAAGCGGTCTTAAAACCAGACCCTCAAGGCCTGCTCTTTTAACAATAGTAGCCAGGGCTTCTTTATTTTGCGACATCGGACGCTGGCCCAAAACCTCCCCGGTGATGATAAATTTGGCATCATACTGCCCCATTAACTCTCTGGCCTTATTTAACATCATAATCTTACAGTCTATGCAGGGGTTCATGTTAACGCCATAACCATATCTGGGGTTCTCCAGCATCTTTAAGAAATCACCCCCGATATCTACTTCCCGGATATCTATGCCTGAATCAGCAAAATTCTGGTTTGTATTACCAGAAAAGGGAATCTTAAATTTTAAACCGATAACATCAATACCCTGTTCTTTAATCAATCTAGCTGCCAGCATGCTGTCTAAACCACCGGAAATTAAGGCGATTGCTTTCATTCGGGGAAAAAGGGCGAGGCCTTTAATGGCTGTGCATTATCCTTACCAAAAATATAAGCAGGATACCGCATAAGAAGGCAAGCAGCGACGCTATGCTCTTTTTTAAACCCCCCTGCTGTTTATGCAGCTCCGGTACCAGGTCGCAGGCAGCGATATAAATAAAGCCGCCTGCGGTAAGAGGCAGGAGGAATACAGAAAAATCCCGGATATGCGCAGCAATAAAATATCCTGCTATCGTCCCCAGAATGCAGGTGAGGGCAGTGACAAAATTATAATAAAGCGCCTTAAGCTTACTGAAGCCGCCGTAGACCAAGACTCCGAAGTCGCCTATTTCCTGGGGAATCTCATGCAGTATAATTACCAGGGTAGTGATAAACCCAAAATGTATGCCCAGCATAAAACTGGCGCCGATAACCAGACCGTCAGTAAAATTATGGATACTATCCCCGATAAGATTAAGGTAGGTAAAGGCGTGGACCGCGCAGGCGCCCTCATGGCAATGGCGCCAATGCAGGTATTTCTCCAGGATGAAGAAAGCGATAAAACCTAAAATAAGGTAAAGAAAAACGGCCTCACTCTTAGCCTGCTCTAATGCCTCCGGAAGCAAATGCAGGAATGCCCCGCCGATCAGCCCGCCCGCGGAAAAACCTATAAGGAGAATCAGTATCTTATTCAGCCGCGCTTCTTTAAATAAAAAACTAAAAATGCCGATTAAAGAAATCAGGCTGACCACTATGCTGGCGGTGAGCGCCCAAAAAAAGTTAGCCATACTAATATATATGCCTCTTATGGAGAATAAAGCTAGATACCTAAAGCCATCACAAATACGCCTGTTAAAGCAATAACCAGGCCGGCAAAAGCGTGGGAGTATCTCTCTGCAATATCGTTCTTTATCAATTGAATGCCCATGAATGCCAAAAGGCTCTGCCCCAGCATCATCGCTATCGTAATCGCAGAAAAAACGACAGTCACGCTTACAACTCCTACCCAGCCGTAATTATACCCCAAAAACATCAGGGGAACGAGCGGCTCGCAGGGGCCTAAAATAATTACGGCGAATATCGTCCAGACCGCCACGGTTTCTGCCTTGAGTTTTGCTTCATCTATATTTTTGCGCTTTTGCTCCTGCGCTTTTTTTATGCCCCAAAGCATATAGGCAACCCCGAAACCAATCAGAAGCCACAAGGCAATCTCTGCGCGATGGCCTTCTACGGCTTTCAGTTTAGACAGGCTAAAACCCAATAAAATACCGATGACGCTGAAAATTATAGAAATACCCACGTGCCCTAACCCAGAGATAAAAGTTACCCAAAGAAGTTTCAACTTCGGCCATTTCTGCGCCTTGGCAATAGCAGCAAAAGGCATCTAGTGATCCGGGGCAAGGGCGTGCAGAAAAGCAACGGAGATAGTCGAAATTAACAAAAGCCAAAGAGAATTATGCACTTTAGTACCCCTCATTATAACTAACGTCTTAAGCGGGATATCAGGAGTTATCCTCTTTAGAATCAGCAATAATAAATAAAAAACAGCTGGCCTAAAAATGACTACCCTAAGTTAGGCTTTCTGCCTTTATTCGCCCGTTTTGAACGCCAGTTGAGTTTGCCTCTACGTTTACGTTTACCCATATCAATACTTATAATAATTCTCCGGTATAGTTTGGGATATATAGCGCACTGCCTCAATGAGGCAAATGCGTATAGTTTTTTCCATGGGGGTATTGGCGTAACCGGACAATCCCGCGCCTAAACCCCAGTTGCCGAAAAACCCGGACATCACGCCGCCGGCAATATCCGAGGCCTGACTCTGAACGCGCGTAGCGGCTAAAACTTTAGAAGTAGGGAGATCAACAATACGTATATCTAAAACCATGTGCGCCTTATTTGAGGCCCCGCCCAATAATCCTCCTAAAGCGCCGCTACCAGCGCCTCCTCCTCCGCCGATGCCTGCCCTGCCTCCGGATGCCTCGGGCTCGAATTCGGTAACCGCAGCGCTGATGATTAAATCTGCGCCTGATTCCTGTCGTTCCACTACCGAGAAACGGTTGCTATTGGCTAGGGCCATTACCAGCATCTCGCGCAGGCCCAAACCAGCCTCAGCGGTAGCCTTGGCTGCCTTGACTTCGAAATCCGCCACGGCAATGCGCGCCTTAGGCCCGGAATAGGACGGTAAAGGCGCTGCGCCCGCGTTATTAAGGGCGGCCTTACGATGTATCAAAGCACAACCCATTAATCCTGCGATAAAAATAACGCACCCGGCAATCAGTAATAATTTCCTCATTATTTCCGCCTTTAAATACCACTGTGCTGAAAATTATATAAAAAATACATCCCACTGTCAAGACAAAAGCCGACGCTACAATATATGCAAAAGCCCTGATATCCTTCTGATAATACGGTAGGGCTTTGTTTTTTTAACCTCTTCTTTAGAGCTGGAACCGGTAGTAACAATGATGGTTCTAACCCCAGCCGCCTTACCTGCCAAGGCATCGATAACCATATCGCCTACATAAAAAACCTCTTGCGGTTTTAAGACTAATTTTTTAACGATTTTATTGATTATCTCCGGATGGGGTTTTCCGCGCCTTAATTTATCCGCGCAGAGGACATAACTAAAATATCGTTTTATTTTCAGGTGGCGGATTAAAATTTGGGAAAAACGGCTCGGGCGGTTACTGGCTACGGCAAGTTTATACCCTTTGTCTTTAAGATAGGTAAGTACTTTACTTACGTAAGGAAAGAGGCGCGATTGCCTTATCAATGAGGCCTCATGGTGCTGACGGTATATGGATAATGCCGCAGATAAATCTTTTTGCCTTATAAAGACCTTTAGGAGATTCTCATCCCCCCAGCCTACTGCCCGGCGGATAGACAGCTTACTCTGCTTAGGATAGCCGAGCCTATGCATAGTATAATTGAAGCTGCTGATAATGGCGGGATAGGCGTCAACCAATGTCCCGTCCAGATCAAAAATAATGAGTTTTATATTTTTCATGGCAAGGATAAACAACAAAGGCAGGAAACCCTTCCTGCCTCATCTTCACTAAGCTATTATTAGCGGATGCCTGTTATAAGTTTATTCCAAGCCAGGCGTAGCCTTTGCCCCCGCTTTATTCTCCTCCAGCATAACCTGCTCTGCGCCTTCGTCCTTTTCCACGCTGATATTCCTGGCTATATTTTTGCCATCAAGAGCAGCTACATAATCAATACTCAACGTATCCTGCGTTTTGATTTCAGCTAGGGATTTTGCGTTTTCGTAAGTAGTCTTCTCGTTTATGTTAATACTTATCACCTTTTCGGTATCTGTCTCATAATCCAGGCACCTAACTAACAACTGTTTGCTATCCGTATCTATGGAGACTACCTCTCCCCAAAGCCACTCTACTTCTGGTTCTGCCGCAGCAGTAATTGGTTGTTGCGTAGCTATAGCAGCGCCCCGGGATTTCTGCGGCATAGCGGTATCTTGCGTCTCTAAATCCTGGGCAAAGAGCAAAATACCTGCGCAGAAGGTTAAAAGAAACGTAATAGACATAGTAATAATCGTTTGCCTTTTCATTTTCTACCTCCTTAGGGGGCTTTACAAAAGTCTACTCTAACACAATCCGGGGCCTTGTCAAGCCAAATTGCCAATTAAGAAAATAGGCTTTAAAACCTGCCGGCCTAAAAAATCTCTTTGAGGCGGGATCTTAACCTGCCGTAAATAACGCTGGCTGCCGTTATTTTCAATAAATCCCCGGGGATAAAAGGCAAGAATCCTATAAACAACGCCCTGGTTAAATCATACCCGAAGAGGAACTTAAGCCAGAGAGTGCCGCAAAATAAAAGGACCGCATCGCCCAAACAGAATAAAGCGAAAGTAAAAAGCAGGTTATCGCTAAACTTTATAAAACTGCCGATTAAAAAAGCAGCTAAAACAAAACCTAAAAGGTACCCGCCCGTAGGCCCTAGAAGATACAACAAGCCGCTTCCTGCCCCGGTAAAAATAGGCAAGCCCCATATCCCTAAGAATATGTAGCTTAACTGAGTCAAAAAACCTAACTTACTCCCCAGAAAAGCCCCTGAGAGCAAAACGAAAAAGGTCTGCAGCGTTATGGGCACAGGCGTAAACGGCAAGGGTATGCGCACAAATGCGCCGAGACAACTAAGAATAAGAAAAATACCCACGCCCAATAACCGGCAGAGTATTTTATTGACTACTATTTCCCTCTTCAGTATTAATTCTCGCATTCTGTTTTTCCTTTTGGTTGGTGAAAAGTTTATTCCTTGGCTATCGCTAGAGCAATCATACCGGCTAAAATCAGAAACAAACCAATACAACCCCTTACCACGGCTAGAAGGTCAGGCAACCATTTGATAATAGCCAGAGCTCCTAAGGCCAGAAACACTAAACCCAGAATAACCTTAAGGAGAGAAGAAAACACCCTTTTCGCGCCTGTTTTTTTCTCTTCCTGTTTTATCTCTTCCGCCATTCTCCCACCCCCTTTTAATCCGGCTTACTCTTCCAACGCCTGTGAATCCAACCCCATTCCGCGGGGTATTTGCGTATATAAGACTCAATTATGCCGGTCAACTTCTGTATATTTAAGGCTACAGTCTCTTGAAAGTCCCTGCCCTTTTCCGGGTTTAACGCCGGTTCAAAAATTATTTTATGCGTATCATCTTTCTGCCTCACTATAAAACAAGGCAGCATTGCTGCTTCTGTCCTTAAGGCAAGCACTACCGGGCCGGTAGCCGTAGCCGCTTTCCTGCCGAAAAAATCTACAAATACGCCGCCTGTGCCAAAATTCTGGTCTAACGGTATAAAGACCAAACCATTATCCCTTAATGTCCTGATGGTCTCTTCCACGCAGGCCTTACGCGGCTGGCTGTATATCGTCTTTATGCCTACCCGGTTACGCTTGGCCAGAAAGAATTTCTCTGCCCGTTCATCCCGCATATAACGCATTATCCCAGCGGTCTTATAACCTTCCAAACTCAACTTGGCCAATAGCAAAGGAAAGCTGCCAAAATGCGCGCTGACTAAAATAGCGCCCTTGCCCTTAGCTAAAGCAGTTTCAAGATTCTCTCTCCCTGCTATCCCTACCCGTTTCTTGATCAACTCCAGCCTGTCCATAAAGAACAATAGTTCTAACCCCGCCTTGGCCATAAAAACAAAACAATCCCTGGCAATCTGCTCTATTTCTTCTCTGGATTTCTCTTTTTCAAAGGCAATGGTCAGGCTCTCTAAGGCAATCTTGCGCTGTTTGGCGGCGACAACATAACCGATAGCAGCCAGGCTTTTAGCAAGGGTATAGATGCAGTGCTCTGGGATGGCCTTGATTATCAAAGAGCTAAAACCCAGGCCTATCCAGCCAAAAAAACGGCCTATACTTTTACGTATCTTCTTAGAATCCATTATTCCCGCAAGATAAAAAAATTATAGATAAAAGAGCCGGATAATGCAAGTTAAAAATCAAAGCTTATAGCCGATCTTACGTAAAAATTCCTTGCGCCAGGCGATATCTTCATTGGATTCGATGCCCTTAGGCCTTGCCCCGTCAATAACCCCCAATACCCCCCGGCCGGACTCTGTTTCGGCAATAATCACCTCAACGGGGTTGGCCGAAGCGCAATATATATTACAGACTTCCGGGACAGTTTTAAGCGCATTCAAGACATTTATCGGGTAAGTATTCCTTAAAAATATGATAAAACTATGTCCCGCGGCAATCTCCAGGGCATTTGCCTCTGCCAGTTTCTTTAATTCCGTATCATTGCCTTCAGACCTGACCTTACAGGCGCCCGAAGACTCTACGAATGCCAGGCCGAACTCACCAGCCGGGATATTATTCACTATTGCCTCGTATAAATCCTCTACTGTCTTGATAAAATGGCTCTGGCCCAATATTACGTTTACGTCATCGGGTTTCTTCACCTTGACTGTTTTAAATTCCAGCATGATGCCTCCTACTTGATAATTATATTCCTAAAACTTGTGGTATCTACGTGCATGGAGCTGGTGTAGGTTTTCACTGCGGATAGGATAAAATCCGGGTCCCCCAATATTTTTAGGGGCACTTTCAAGATCAGCTCCTTGTGGTTAAACTCTAAGTCTATGCCCTGCGCTTTAATCATTTTCCTGGCATCAAACACCTTAAATTTTTTATATTTGGTAATAATGCGTATCTTGGGCATAGAGGCAAAAGGTATTTTTGTGCTATAGCCAAAAAGATAAAGCTGGAGGCGAAACTTCCTATTTAATTCTCTGGGCTTATCTACACGGATGAGCAGGATGTCTCCTGAAAGGCCGTAACTGACCTGGCCTTTATTCTCAGTGAGTTGTTTTGAACTTTCAAAAGTAGCCCCCGGGCCTGAATCAGCAAACATATTGGAAAACCCGAAGAATGATATCGCCTTTTGCAAGGGCGATTCTTCTTTCTTTAATTCCACATCAGGATAATCCCCGAATAATTCGTTTTTACGGGCAAACGATAAGAGGTAAAAGGCGCTGGAAGACGTCTGGCTCCTATGGCAGAGGATGGCTTGGTATTTTTTGTTTAATTGCTCGGGGGTCAAATCAAATTTGAGCCACTCCACCTGAGAACCTGAAAATTGCCTGGGAGGATTAAGCCCTAACTGCGGGTGGTAATGGCGCGGCAAGGGCCAGCCTAGGCAATGCACAAGATAAGGGTATATTTCAGGACGGGGGATCTCCGCCCCTAAATCACATAGGGCAATCCGCAGAAAGAGGTAAAGGGCCTTATGGTCTACATTCGTATCCGCAGGGTGAGAGACAAATATCTTATTAGGTTTATAATCCCTGAGTATCTTCTTAATATCTGCCAGGATATTCTCCCCCTTATAGGGCGCACCGAAAGAAAAATTCTCTTTGGAAGGAACCTGGGATATCCGGGTTAACATGCTCTTATAAGGCCGAGCGCTCTGCCAGAAATCCTTGAAAATCGTAAGTGTCCCGAAATCAGGGTAACCCAGGAAGATGAGTTTCTTCTCATCCACGCCCAGGAGTTTCATGGCCTTGGCAGCTTCCTTCCTGCGCACATCACCCATATGGATAAATTCACCCTTCCTGAAGGTGAGCCTTTTTTCATAGACAATAAAGGCGACCTGATTATGGTCGCCGTTAGTCAGATAGGCTATCCGGATATCCGCCCCCTTATCTACTGCCTCCTGGATAATGCCCGCGCAACCTATGGCCTCATCGTCGGGGTGCGGGGCGAGGATAAGGATACGGTCATTCTTTTCTATGGGCTTAATACTGTTAAGCGTAAGCGGCGGCGGTTGCGGTATGGTTGCACACGCATAGGCATAGCCGATAGTTAAAACAATATAAACCAGGATAAATACGCTTTTTTTAACCATGAAAAATCAACCTGCCCCTCGTTATTATATTCTGGAATACGTTAGGAAATTTTATTTTAACACATAAACCCGGATAAATCAATACAGAACCTCTGCGCGGTAGCATACCCAATCTTGTATAAATTTTACTAGGCAGCGGGTCCTCACCGCGGGGGCGCCTCTCGTCAAATTTTCCTCGAGGCATCCCCCGCGTCACCCGCTAAAGATAAATATGTCAATTTGTAACAAATGAATCTGGCAGTTTTTGAGCTAGCGAAGGGTCTAGTGGGTGGCAAGGCTGTTTTCGAACAGCATGTAGTTTATGCGAGCGGCCAGGGTTCACCCGCTATTTAGATAATCAGTGAGAGCGAGCAGAAACTTCAAGCGAGATTTTCCTCGGTGGGGAAAATCGAGCGGTGCTGAGAGAAAATAGCCTTGACAGGACCCACTACCTCATAAAGGCAAGAAAAGTGACATAGAATTTCTGGAACAATAAATTGTTTGAAAGACAAGTTAAATCCGTATATAATTATACGTATGACAGAAGAGGCTCGGGGGCATTATCAGAAAATCCGGCGCATACTAATCTGGATATTGGCCCTTAACTGGCTAGTAGCCCTGGCAAAAATTATCTACGGGCTGCTCAGCCGCTGCACCAGTATGACGGCTGACGGCCTGCATTCCCTATCCGACGGCGCTTCCAATATCATTTGCCTTATCGGTATACATTTTGCCTGCCAGCCCAAAGATGCCGACCATCCTTATGGCCATAAAAAATATGAAACCTTCTTCTCTTTAGGCATAGTCGCATTGTTGATTATCATCTGCGTCAACCTGATCAGGGAAGCCATAACGCGCCTCTATCATCCGCTCACCCCGCAGGTCGATATTATAAGTTTCGTGGTCATGGTTATTACGCTGGGGATTAATCTTTTGGTGATGAATTACGAGTATAAGGAAGGCAAAGACTTACGAAGCGACATACTCGTTTCGGATTCCCTGCATACCAAGGCTGATATCTTTACTTCCTTATCGGTAATCATCACGCTGGTATTGATAAAATTAGGATATTCCATTTTAGACCCTATCGCTACCATAGTTATAGCCCTGTTTATCGCCCATGCCGCCTTTGATATAACACGCCAAAGCTCCCGGATACTCTGCGATACAGTAGCAATAATGGACACCCAGAGAATAACTGATATTGTCTTAGGCATAAGAGGGGTCAGGACCTGCCATAAGATCAGGACGCGGGGCAGGCCAGACGATATCTATGTGGATTTACATGTCCAGGTAAGCCCGGATATGCATGTGGATAAGGCGCATAAGATAAGCTATACTATCGAAGAGGAAATCAAAAAGGGCATCCCGGAAGTCACTGACGTAGTAGTGCACATAGAACCGGAAGAAAAGGTATAACCGATATCCTTAAAATTATTAATTTTTTTAAAATTACGAGTTACGGGTTATTGTAAATACTCCCAGGGGTCCTGGGGCCTGCCGTTTTTCCTTACTTCAAAATGCAGATGCGGTTTTATATCTGGGGAGTTGGCATTCCCGGTCTTCCCAACGCTGCCTATAACTTCTCCCTGACTGACAAATTCATTGCGCCGGACGAAAATTTTAGAAAGGTGGCCGTAAATAGTAATGATGCGGCTGTTGTGGCGGACGATCACGAAATTACCCATGCCTTTGCTCTTTCTGGCCGCGACTACCACCCCCGAACGGGAGGCCAAAACCGGGGTCCCGACTTCTGCGTAAAGGTCAATACCCTCATGTATCCTCCTGCCGTTACGCTGGGCGGCAAAAAAACCATTGCCCCGGCTATCGTGACGAATAACAATATCCCCCTTATACTCTATGGGGCAGAGAAAATAACATTTATCCAGAAAATAAAAACTCAGCACGATATAACCCAATAAGAACAAAAGTAAAAATAAGAATAGCTTTTTCATGGCCTCTTCCTAAGGGCAATTATGCCGTATAAGACAAAGAAAAAAAAGCAGGCTGCAATAAAGATATCGCCGTAACGGCTGTAAAAACTAAGGCCGCACCCGGAAATAGAAATCTCGCTGCTCTTATAACCGGGGACAAAAATATTATTCCCGGCCTTATCCGCGAGCAAAGAAACAATTTTTCCCGTCGGAGCGATAAAACCCGAAACGCCGGTGTTTGCAGAGCGCACTAAAAATACGCGGTTCTCTACTGCCCGGAATACCGAGGCCTGCAGATGCTGATATGGCGCGGTTGTCTTCTTAAACCAGGCGTCATTAGTAATGTTGACTAAGAAAACAGCGCCTCTTTTTATGAACTCTCTGGAAATCTCAGGGAATAAATCCTCAAAACAAATAAGGACAGAAAATTTAGCAGGTAGGTTGAATACTGTATATTCTCTGCCGGGAGTAAAATCACCGATAGGCACGATTGTCTCTAAGAACCGTAGGGTTTTCTTTAAGGGGATATACTCCCCAAAAGGCACAAGATGTAGTTTATCGTACCTGGTAAGAAGTTCACCCTCTTTCGAAAGCAAAAGGGCGCTGTTATAATAAGAATTATCCCTGAAAGTAACCGCGCCTAAAAGCAGGGGCGTATTAATTTCTTTGGCTAAGTCCTTTGCCCTTTCATAATAAAAAGGCTCTTCTTCCACGATTACCGGCAGCGCTGCCTCCGGCCAGATGATTAAATCCGGTTTTTCCCTAGCCGCGGCAAAGGAGATATCCCAGTATTTATTTATGATATAATTACTCAAGCGGCTATCCCATTTTAATTCCTGAGGGATATCACCCTGGATGACGGAAATCTTAATAGGTCGTTGGTCGTTGGTCGTTGGTCGTTGGTTTAATCTATAATATCCGTAACCTAAACTAACAATTATACATAATATCGGCACGAGATATTTCTTTTTTTCACTAACGACTAACGACAAACGACTAATAGCTAAATAAATCGCCACATTGACCAGCATTACCAGAAACGAAACCCCCCAGGCGCCTGTAATATCTGCTATCTGGACAACCGGTAAATTAAGATACTGCGAATACCCTAAGAGCACCCAGGGAAAGCCGGTAAAAAGATGGCTGCGGGCATACTCCAGTAAAACCCAGGCTGAAGGAATAAAAAAGAAGCTGTAAGTTGTAAGTTGTAAGTTGTAAGTACTGATGATTAAACCAAAAATACCAAAATATAATGCTAGGTATAATGCCAAGACGAACATACCGGAAAAAGTGACATGAATTAACCAATAAATAATACCTAGCCAGAAAATAAAACCTGTCAAATAAGCGAGTAAAAATGCCTTAGTCTTAGATTTGCCCTGAATAGCAAAAAACAAAGGCACAAACCCAAACCAGGCAAATAACCAGAGATTAAAATTGGGGAAAGAAAAGATGAATAAACCTGCGGAGAATAAACATAAGAGGAGATCTTTTACCAGCGACCAGCGACTAGCGACTAGCGACGAAATCATCTTCCGCAACATTTTTTGTATTTTTTTTTGGAACCACAAGGGCAGGGGTCGTTTCGGCCGACACCGGTGGCCTTAGCCGGTTTAATGGCCGAGGTTTTCCCGCTAAAAGATTGGGGCGTCAGCTCAGCAGATTCTGATTGCTCAGGCGGTATTTCGAATTTAGCCGCCTCAGGATGCAAAAAATCCTGGCTCACCTGGCTGAATATACCCCTAAATCTCTCCGGCTTTACCGGCTGAATTTTAAAGATCGCCTCGATGGCCTCTTCTTCAATACCGCAAACCATCTGGCTAAACATCTCAAAGGCCTCGCGCTTATATTCTATCAGAGGGTCGCGCTGGCCATAAGCGCGCAGGCCAATACCTTCCCTTAAATTATCCATAGCATAAAGGTGGTCTTTCCATTTGGCGTCGATTATCTGTAAAAAGACCATGCGCTCCAAATGACGCGTGGCCTCGCTGCCGAGGGATCTTTCTTTTCCCTCATAGGCGGCAACAAGATTATTATACAACTCCTCCTTTATGCCTTCTTTATTTAGATTTTGTATTTTAGAGGTATTAATGTCTATGCCGAATTTTAACCTGATCATACTCATCAAGCCAACGATATCCCATTCCTGGGGGCTGGTGTTCTCATTTATATGCAAGGCCGCTATATCAGCGATAATCTTATCCATTATGGCCAGTATGTCTTCTTTAAGAAACGTACCTTCTAATACTGCGCGGCGCTGGCCGTAAATAACCTCTCTTTGTTTATTCATCACATTGTCGTATTCCAAAAGCTGTTTTCTAATCTCAAAATTATGGGTTTCTACGCGCCTCTGGGCGATTTCAATGGATTTACTGACCCAGGGGTGTTCAATCACCTGGCCTTCTTCTAAGCCGAGTTTATCCATAATCCCGATAAGCCGGTCTGAGCCGAATAAGCGCATCAGGTCATCGCATAATGATACATAAAATCTTGACGAACCAGGGTCTCCCTGGCGGCCGGAACGTCCGCGCAGCTGATTATCAATGCGCCGCGCCTCATGGCGCTCTGTGCCTAACACATGCAAACCACCGGCTTGGACTACTTTTTTATGCTCTGCGTCAGTCTCACTCCTATATCTATCCAATATTTTCTTATATTCTTCCTGGTAACTAGGGTCATCAGGAGCTATTTTCTCTTTAGCCAGATTACGCGCCATAAATTCCGGATTACCGCCGAGGAGGATATCCGTTCCGCGGCCGGCCATATTGGTGGCAATAGTTACAGCCTTATACCTGCCGGCCTGGGCCACAATCTGGGCCTCCATCTCATGGTATTTAGCGTTAAGCACCTGATGGGGTATACCGCGCTTTTTAAGCATATCCGCCAGGTGTTCGGATTTATCTATAGAAATGGTACCCACCAGCACAGGCCTTCCTGAGTTGTAAAGTTGGACAATTTCCTCCACCACAGCATTAAATTTTTCTTTTTCTGTTTTATAAATACAGTCAGAATAATTGGCGCGGATCAGGGTACTATTTGTAGGGATAGTCACCACATCCAGCTGGTATATGCTCTTAAACTCATTTGCTTCGGTGAAGGCGGTCCCGGTCATCCCTGCCAGCTTCTCATACATACGGAAGTAATTTTGAAAAGTAATGGTGGCTAAGGTCTGGTTTTCGCGCTCTATCTTCAGGCCCTCTTTTGCCTCGATTGCCTGATGTAGCCCGTCTGACCAGCGCCTGCCGGGCATCATGCGGCCGGTGAATTCATCCACAATCACTACTTCGCCATCCTTCACCACATAATCCACGTCTTTCTGGTAAAGTTGGTGCGCGCGCAGCGCCTGTATAATATGATGGCGCCACTCCATAGTCTCAATATCATGCAAGTTAGCGATATTCAGCACAGCGCAGGCCTTGGACTCTCCTTCCTCGGTAAGGTGGGCGGTATGCGCCTTCTCATCGACAATCGCGTCAAAACCTTTAGAGAGGTCCTCGCCTCTATATTTTGCCTCAATCTCATCCTTCTCCAAAGTCTTCCTTATCTTCAGGCGCGGGATAATCTTGTCAATGATATAGTACTTATCGGTGGACTCTTCCGCGGGCCCGGAAATAATCAAAGGCGTGCGCGCCTCATCTATTAATATGGAATCTACCTCATCCACAATGGCATAATAAAAAGGCCGCTGCACCAGGTCCTCTAAATTATACTTCATATTATCACGCAGGTAATCAAAACCGAATTCGTTATTTGTCCCGTAGGTGATATCGCAGGCATAAGCCTGTTTTCTCTGTTCATCCGACATATCGTGCTGGATTACCCCTACGCTTAAACCTAAGAATTCATAAATCGGGCCCATCCATTCGCGGTCCCTGCGGGCGAGGTAATCGTTAACAGTAATAATATGTACGCCGCGGCCCAATAATGCGTTTAGATACGCCGGCAGCGTCGCCACCAGGGTTTTTCCTTCGCCGGTGGCCATCTCCGCGATCCTGCCTTCATGCAATACTATGCCGCCGGCTATCTGCACGTCAAAATGCCGCATATTTACCGTGCGCCTGGCTGCCTCTCTAGCCACGGCAAAGGCTTCAGGCAATACCGGGGCAAAGGTCTTATTTCTCGTCAGCTTCAACTTCTCTTTTAATTTTTCTTTTTCCTCCGGTATGGCCACAGCCAGAAGCGCTTCCTCTAAATCCTTAATCTGCATCTCATACTCTTTGGATTTTTCAAGAAGGCGCTCCTTAAATTCCCGCGTCTTCTCCCGTAACTGCGCATCGGAAAGAACGCTTATCTTAGATTCCAGGCTGTTGACTATATTAACGGTCTTAGCCAACTCCACCATCTTGTTTATGGCAGGGGCGGGCATCTCCGCATGTAAGACGATATTAATATCCGGGTATTTCTTGCGGATAATATTTTGTTTTTGTTTTAAAAGCTGCTTTTTAATAAAGCTCAACATTTTATTGTTTGTTTCGCGCCTGCTGTTTCAAATACGCCTCGATAAATTCATCCAGGCCGCCGTCCATTATCTTATTTACATCGCCGGTTTCGTAATCCGTGCGGTGGTCTTTTACGAGGCTATAAGGATGCATAACATAGGAGCGTATCTGGCTGCCCCATTCGATTCTTTTCTTTTCTCCTGCGTATTGTTTCAATAACTGCTCTTCCTTCTTTCGCCTCTGTAGCTCATAAATTCGCGCCTTCAATATCTTCATGGCGGTCTGCTTGTTCTGGTATTGGGAGCGTTCGTTCTGGCACTGCGCAACTATGCCGCTGGGCAGATGGGTAATTCTTACTGCCGAATCCGTGGTATTTACGCTCTGGCCGCCTGCGCCGGAAGAACGGAATACATCAATACGCAAGTCTTTTTCTTCTATTTTAAGATCTACGTCTTCTTCGATTTCAGGGATGACATCCACCGAGGCAAAAGAGGTGTGCCTGCGCTTATTGGCGTCAAAAGGCGAAATGCGCACCAGCCGATGCACCCCGCGCTCTGCCTTTAGATAACCGTAGGCATATTCTCCTTCAATCAGGGCGGTAATATTCTTTATCCCTGCCTCTTCGCCGGAGAGCACGTCTGTGGCATTTATGACGTAACCGTGGCTTTCGGCAAAACGGCTATACATGCGAAAAAGCATGCTCGCCCAGTCGCACGACTCTGTGCCGCCTGCGCCTGAATTAATACTTAATATAGCGCTGCTCTTATCAAACTCACCGCCCAAAAGAGTCCTGAATTCAAGCTTATCAACTTCCCCCGTAAGAAGCGTGATATTTCCGGTCAAGTCAGCGATTAATTCCTTATCCTGGCCCTTGAGGATATCGACGAGTTCTTTTAATTCCTGGTATTTACGGTGGGCGTTCTCCCAGGGTTCGACTGCGGACTTAAGAGACTTTAGTTTTTTTACGATTTTACCGGAATTCTCTTCATCGTTCCAGAACCCGGGATTCGCCATCTGGGAGGTTAAATCATCGATGAGGCCTTTCTTGTTATCTACATCAAAGATAACCTCTTAAATTCTGCAACTGGATCTCTATAGCGGAAAGTTTAGATTTCATCTCTTCTAACATCTTAAATACCTCCGTGACTGGTGGACTTTATATCTTCTTGATGCCTTTTAAGGCCAGGATAAATTCGTCTTTATTATCCGAAAAGCTTACGGCCACCTCTTCGCTGACCTTGCCTTCACGGACTAATTTTACCAGGGATTGATTGAATGACTGCATGCCGAACATAGTGCCGTCTTCGATAAAAGGAGTTATCTCCCAGATTTTTCCTTCCCTGATCAGCCGGCTGATGGTAGGGGTGAGGAGCATTGTTTCATAGGCCGGTATGCGCCCGGGTGCGTCTTTTAAAGGCAACAGCCTCAGAGAGATTACGCCTTTTAAAAGAGAAGATAGCTGCGTCCTGATTTCTTCATGCTGGTACGGAGAGAAAAAATTGATAATCCGCTCTACGCTCTGTGCGGTATTAATGGTATGCAAAGTACTTAAGACCAATACTCCGGTTTCCGCGGCAGTCAAGGCAGCGGCCATAGTTTCATGGTCGCGGATATTACCGATAAATATGACATCCGGGCTCTGCAACGTAAAAGCGCGCAGCGCCATCTCATATGATGCGACATCGCGACCCAATTCCCTTTGGTTAATAATGGAATTCTTGTCTTTGAAGGTAAATTCAATGGGCTCCTCTACCGTCAAAATATGCCTGTTGCTATTAATATTAATATGCTCGATCATGCTGGCAATAGTAGTGGATTTCCCGCTGCCCGCGCTGCCGGTTAAAAGTACCAGGCCGCGGGTCTCCATAGATAAATCTTTCAGGACCTTACCCGGCAGGTTCAGGTCTTCAAAGGTCTGGACGTCGGAACGGACGTTTCTGATGACCAGCGCCGGCCAGTTACGCTGCATGAAGATACTGATACGAAAGCGATGCTCAAGTTCCGGTAGATATATGCCAAAATCCACGTCCAGGTTTTTCTGGAAAAAGTCCCTTAGCTCATTAGAAGTCAATTCCTTGACCGCGTCATTGACTTCATCCAGGTTGATGATCTTCTCGTCTACAGAGACTACCTTGCTGTCAATGCGCATGCGCACATTTGCCCCGGCGCGGTAGAACATATCCGAGGCATTCTTCTCAATCATTAATTTCAGGTAACCTTTTATATTCATTACGCACCTCCAGTGATAATTAGATACTTGACATCTAACGATGTCAAGTATAAGTTCGCACACATAAGTTATGTCGCTTAGCTAATAAACAGCCATCTCCATAACTTATGTGCTCACTTATTATACCATATCTTTGCTTAATTGCTTCTCTAAATCTAAAAGCAGCTTTTTCTTTTTTATTCCGGAGGAATAACCGGTGAGTTTCCCGTCCGCAGAAATTACCCGGTGGCAGGGAATAATCAAGGGCCAGGGATTGCGTTTTAAAACCTGCCCTACTGCGCGCGCGGCTTTAGGGCAGCCGATTTTCTGCGCCACCCAGGCATAACTACGCACTTCACCCAAAGGAATATTTAATACTACCCTATAGACTCTCTTGGCAAAAGGGGTTATTTTTTTAAACCCGCAAATTTTAATGCTTGCGTATCTTTTATCTGCCAATGGCTTTCTTCCTTCTTAAGAGATGATGATAGGAAACCGCGAACCTATGCGCTTCATCGCGGACCCTGCGGATTAAATTCAGCGCCGGCGTATCTGAATCTAAATTTATAGGGCGGCTCCTGCCTTCAGTATATATGTTCTCCCTGTCTTTAGCAATACTGACTAAGGGTATTTTTAAGTTTAATTTTCCCAACTCTCTATCAGCTACCGCAAGATGAGATTTACCTCCGTCAATCAGGATTAAATCCGGCAATACTAACTCTTTTGAGAGCGAACCGGAATAGCGCCTGCGGACTACTTCAGCCAGCATCTTATAGTCATCTATTGTTTCTACGGTCTTGATACGGAACTTACGGTAATTATCCTTATCGGCAAGGCCTTTAAAGAAACTCACCATAGAACCCGTGGCCTCTTTGCCGTAAATGTTAGAGATATCGAAGGCCTCGATTCTTACGGGTAATTTTTTCATCTGCAGCAGATTCTTTAAATCCTCTAATTCTTCTTTACGGCTATAATGTCCGGCGCCTTCTGACATCACGCTTAAGGCCTCTATCTGGTCGCGGATTTTCGCTGCCTCTTCGAATTTCTGTTCCCTGGAATTCGTCATCATCTCCTGCGATAATTTCTTAATCAGGGTTTCGGTCTTGCCTTCTAAAATCAAAGAAATATTTTCAATTGTCTTGGCGTATTCTTTTCTGCCTCTCTCATCCAAAACAGGAGCAAGCCCGATCTTACGGTACATCCGCGCTTCCTGCGTCATTTTTTCGCAGGAGCGGTAAGGAAAATATTTACGGATAATCCTTAACGCTTCTCTAAGCAGCCCGGCGTTGGTATAGGGCCCGAAATAGCGCGAGCCGTCGGCGACTTTTTTACGGGTGATACAGACAACCGGAAAATCCTCGCGGGTTATCTTTACCAACGGGAAGCTTTTATTATCGCGCAGGGACACATTATATCTGGGCGTGTATTTATGTATGAGGCTCGCTTCAAGTATGAGGGCCAAACTCTCTGTCTGGCACAACTTATATTCTATCTCCGCTATCTTGGCAACCATTAGCTGGGTCTTTGTAGCAAGAAATCGTCTAAAATAAGACTGCACGCGCTTTTTAAGAGACTTGGCCTTGCCGACATAAATAATCTCGCCGCCAGCATCCTTAAAAATATAAACCCCCGGCGTATCCGGCAAATTCGCAACGATATCTTTCAATCTATTCATATTATTTGGTTTTAGCGGGTCCTGGCTTGGGTATTTTCTCCAGCACCGCTCTCCGCCTACGGCGGATCGCTTGAAGTTTGTGCTCACTCTCACCGACTCCGTATTAGCGGGTGAACCCTGACCGTTCGCACAAACTACATGCTGTCGAAAACACCCAAGCCACCCGCTAAAAGTCATGTTAGATCTAACAACTTCTTGCGTCTATTATAGTAGAAAGGAGGAAAAATGAAAGAATTAATCCCGGAAGAGATAATTGAGCGTAAAATTTTCTTGTTACATGGACAAAAAGTTATGCTAAGCATTCATCTTGCTAAGCTCTATGGAGTAGAAATAAGGGCTCTAATTCAGGCAGTAAAACGCAATATAGAAAGATTCCCCGAAGATTTCATGTTCCAGTTAACAGATGAAGAATTTAAGAACTTGAAATCACAATTTGTGATTTCAAGTTGGGGTGGCAGGCGGCATCCGCCGTATGCCTTTACCGAGCAGGGCGTAGCAATGCTTTCCAGCGTATTACGCAGCAAAAGAGCTATACAGGTCAATATAGCCATCATGCGTGCTTTTGTAAAACTGAGACGAATCCTCTCTACCCATAAAGAATTGGCTCATAAATTAGAAGAATTGGAACGAAGGATTGAGAAACATGACGCGGAAATACAGGGTGTATTCGAAGCCATACGTGAACTCATGGCTCCTCCTGAACAACCAAAACGCAGAATAGGATTTCATGCAGATTGAATATAAAACCCGCTTGAAACCAAGCCACCCGCTAAAAGGTACACTTTCTATCTTGATATAAGTACACTTTCCCGATTACCTCGGAAAGCGTCTATTATTCGCATAGATAATTTAATAGCGGGGGAACCGTGCCCGCTCGGCCTGCAAACGCCCTGCTCGAAACCAAGCCAAGCCATCCGCTAAAAAGTACAGTTCCTATCTTAAAACAGGTACAGTTCCCGATTGCATCGGAAACTGTTTCTATTATACTGGTTACTTAAATAACTATTTTACCTTATGGCCCAACACCCGTTGTTTTTATCGACCAGCGACTTATTGGTAAGAAAAGTAAGATAATATAAAAAAATAACCATAAAATAAAAAATGCAAAACATTGAATTATAAAATCTATAGCAAAATTTATTTTAACCTTTAATAACTTACGAGCTCGCAAGATACAGAAAGATGGCAACATATAAAAAATGAAAAAAGTATAGGTAACAAATACGAATGTTTCTATTCTACCTCCTCCCTTTCCATACATCCCCAGTATTTGCTTTGGAAAAAATAAGGCTGCTGCAAAGAATAGCAAATTTAATATATAATATTTCCCCCAGTTAAACTTATCAATTAAAAATATAGTCACCAAGTAAGATATAAAAATGAACTGGAAAATTATTCCCATGTAAATCTCCTTATTTCTAGTTTAGAACACCTCATTCTAGATCAATTAATCTCTTTTGCGGGTGACGCGGGGGATGCCTCGAGGAAAATTTGACGAGAGGCGCCCCCGCGGCAGGACCCGCAAAATATAATTATCAGGGACAGTCCCCTTGGTTTACTTCGGATTAGCTTTCTGCGGGGACAGTCCCTTCTTTGCAACCCAACGCCAGAATTCCTGTATTTCTCCTACCCGCAAGATAAAACAAAAAACAATGTAGGAGATAACCCCGGCGATAATGGTTAAGATAAGATTGAGCAGCTTGGGCAGGAAGTTGTAGCCAAAGACAATATTGCGGGAGACCAGCGCGCAGACTACACCCATACAGATACTAGCCAGGAGTATACGTATAAAAGAAAGCGCCAGCGCCCCTGCCTCAAAACCCTCTATCTTTTTTTCCAATAGCAAAAAGAGGATGATAAAAGTAATGATAGCGGAGATAGAGGTAGCCAGGGCCAGCCCGCCTAATTTTAAAGGATACATGAGAATAAAATTCAAGATAATATTTAAGATAAGGGTTATAAACGAAACCTTTGCCGGGGTTGCCGTATCCTTTAAGGCAAAGAAACAAGACTGCAGTATCTTGGTTGAGCCGTAGGCAAACAAACCAATGCTGTAATAGAAGAGGGCATTTGCAGTCATCTGCGTAGAATAAGGATCAAACTTCCCATGCTCAAATAAAATCCGGATAATCGGCTGGGCTAAAACCATAAACCCGATAGATGCCGGCAGCATCACAAAAAATGCTGCCCGCAGGCCAAAAGAGAGTGTGCGTTTTAATTCGTTATGTTCGGCCTCTACAGCCTGGACAGATAAAGTAGGCAGTATTGCCTGCGCAAGTGAGTTACTGAAAATCCCGATAGGAAAAAGAATCAACCGGTAAGCAAAATATAATGCTGCTACACCCCCTTCTCCAACGATAGAAGCCAGGGAACCGAATATGGAGTCCACAAAATTATTCAGCTGGTAAATCGCGGAGCTAAAAACCCGCGGCAACATCAATTTACCGATGGCCCCTGCCGCGGGATGCCGGAAACTACGGAATAAATGCAGGCGAAAGCCCTTGCGGTAAAGAACCGGCACCTGGATAGCTAATTGCAAAACCCCGCCTACGAGAATACCTAAAGCCAGGCCGGCTATACTACCTTCTCCAAACACCAAAGCAAAAATAATGATAGAGATATTCAAAAGGCAGGGCGCAAACGCCGGGAAGCTGAAATGCTTCAGGGAATTAAGTATCCCCATGGCATATGCTGCCAGGCTGACTAACAAGATATAAGGAAAGATAATCCGGTTTAATCTAACGGTGATTTCTAACTTTTGGGGGTCGGAAATAAAACCCGGGGCAATGAGCCTGACTAAGAGGGGAGAAAATATTATGCCTGCCAGGGTAACCGCCGTTACTACCACCAGCAAGAGATTTAAAACTACATTAGCGAGTTCCCAGAATTCATCTTTATTGTGCTTTAGCGCGTATTCGCTAAACACCGGGACAAACGCAGCGTTAGTTGCGCCTTCCCCCACTAAATCACGGAATAGATTGGGGATTTTAAAGGCTACGACAAAGGCCTGGGCATAAACATAAACACCGAAGAGGCGGGCAATAACCACATCGCGGATAAACCCCAGCAGGCGCGAGCAAAGGGTGGCAAAAGCAATGACCGAGGCGGATTTGGCAATAGATTTGTTTATTGACATAATGAATTTGTTATGTTATAAATGAGGTCATAATTTATGGAGCGACAGCGACCATAAATTATTTGACCGAATTTATCCGCCATAGAACTTTGGCGGGTTTAATTCGCACTTATAAGTTACGTCATTTTATTCCGTAACTTATGTGCTCATTTAAAAAGGAGAAGAATATGCCAAGGCGTAGAACTTCTTTAAAAAGAAACCGTACGGATAAAAAAAGGCACCTGCGCAACCTCAAAATAAAAAAAGAACTGAAAAAAGCCTTAAAGAAATTCCAGGCTTTGATTTCGGCCAAGAATATCAACGAGGCAAAGACTTACCTGATAAAGATTTTTTCTCAACTGGATAAAGCCGCAAAAAAAAGAGTCATCCATTCCAACACCGCCAGCCGCAAGAAATCGCGTTTAGCCCGAAGGCTTAACCGGACCGCATAGTTTCACTACCAACCTCTCCAGGACAAAGTCGGGCTTTAACCTTCCAGTCTTAATATCGATATCGCAATTAAGCAGGGCTTTCATTTTCCTTCTTGTCTCTAAAGAATGGGCCACGCTATTTTCCCAGGAATATCTCAAACCCCCTAAAATCCGTTCCGGTTTCTCGCCGTTTTTTAAAAGCTGACTGAGTACCCATAAGGCATGGCCTGTCTTTTTAAAATCTATGGAACGGCTTAAGACAAAGGCGTCTAAGTTCACTGTTTCCCTGAAACGGCAGGTCAAAGCATGCCGCATGAGCTGCCTGAAAAAATCATCCCTGGGCGAAGATTTATCCGCATCTAAAATCAGGACCACCCTGGCTTCGGGCTTCTTTACATACCTCAGGAGAAATTCCTTAACCTCTTCTTTTAAATCCTGGCTGTCTTTTATGACGATGATTCTTTTTTTTGCTTTGACGGGCAGGGATAACAATCTTTCCTGCAGGTGAGGGAGTTTCAATTCCCTGGCGTAGAGTATATCGAGGTTAAAGTGCTGCGTGTTTTTATCGAGGAATTCTTCTTTTATCCTGTTCAGCCGTATATCTTTGGAAAAACTATCCTGGCCGATAAACAGATATACGGGGCTCTCATTCTTTACCATTGCTCGACAGTCCGCTCGACAATCCGGCGCGCTAAATCATCCATGGCCTCGTTGACGGCGGTATCATCGGATTTCTTTACCGCGATTGACGGGGCAAAGCTGGTAAAGTAGGTATAATCACCCGTGAAATTATTTTCCTCCCAGACTAATTTATTTTCCTTTTTATCCCAGAGGCTGATATTGACTACCAGGTTGATCCGGTATTCCTCTACGTCGTCACTATCATTATAGCGTAAGGGGTCGCGGCGGAAATCTACCAATTCTCCCTTTAAAACCAAATCCGCGGATTCCTCCTTGGCAGGCCGCAGGTTACCGTCAAAAAGAAACTTATTCGAGACCCTCCTGGTAATATCCGACTCCAGCATCGGCTTATTGATCCTGTATTTATTCCCGACGCTGCTCTCCTGGGTGATATCTATCTTATTGACGAAGGGAACCACGTATATGGTCTTGAATTGGGTAGATATCATTGATTTAGTAGTATAACCACAACCGGCCAACCCAATAATCCAACAACCCAATAATCCAATAACCCAATAATCCAATAACTTTTTAATATTTATCATTTTCCCCTCTTCTCCAATATCTCCAGCCTCTCTAAAGCCCTGGCTGCCCATTGGCTACCGGGATAATTATCGGTTATCTCCCTATAATAAATTTTGGCTGACTCAAATGCCTTTTGTTTCTCATAGAACCTGGCGATATTATAATCACTCTGCGCCTCTTTTTCTTTCAAGGCATCGATATTCTTCTCGGCCTCGCGTGAAAGGACCGCATCCGGATGTTCCCGGACGAACTCCTCGAACTTCTGCTTTGCCTCGTTGGTAGCCCACTGGTCATAATCGGGGCTGCGGGATACGGCAGCACGGCAGGAGGCAATCTGGAATTTAGCTGCCCCCGCCCACTCGCTATCCGGATAACTCGAGACTACTTTATTAAAGGCATCCTCTGCCTCATAATAACGTAACAGGCTCTTCAAAACTAAACCCAGCTTATACTGTGCCGCGGGCGCCAGGGGGCCGTAAGTAGAATTATCCACCACCTTACTGAATATCTCTATAGCCGGGTTTTCTACCGGTAATGGCACGCCCAGGGCCTTACGTTTATACCCTGACATAAATTGTTCACCGATCTTGTATTCGCGTTCGATAATCTGGGGTATCCTTTCGGAAAAGGGGTACTTGTCAATCACCTTCTGGTATGCCTGGTAGGCGGCGTATAAATCACCCAATTCCTCATCTACCAACCCCAGATAATACTGGCTCTCCGCAGCCTCGGCTGATTTCGGATAAAACTTGAGCACCCGCTGGAATTCACGCTTTGCCTCTTCGTATTTTTTTATATCATAAAAACTCTTGGCGTAATCAAATTGCTCTTTAGGCGTGGATTTAGGCTGGTTCTTGGGATTAATCCATTTTCCGGTTTTGGGGGTCCAGATCCAATAAGGGTAAGCCGGTTCAACCGACAAACCGCATAAAATTACAAAGATTAAGATTATCCGCCTCATAGTGCTTTAATTTAACATACGCCCTTATTTTTGTCAATTGAATTAAGGGGTTTAAAGTAGGTAGAAATAGGCTCCGGGCAGCCTGATTAAGAGACTATTGGTGCCCAGGAGGAGCTTGACTACAAATTCGGTGCTTGCGGCAAAATAAGGAGCCAAAAAAGGGCAAAAAAGCTGCGCGGCTATCAGGCTAAAACCGCATAAAGTAACCAGGGAGGCTAGGGGTACAATAAATATATTCGCTAATACGGTTACAGGAGAGATAATCTTAAAATAGTATGCAATAAACGCCAGTGTCCCCAGCCAGGCGGAAAAGGAAACTATACAGCCCTCTATGAAAAACCTTATATATCTTCTTTTCAGGGTATCCACGCGCAGAAACGATTTTACCCGGGGATAAAAATAAGCTAGGGAAAGAACGCTGACAAAGGAAAGTTGAAAACCTACATCAAATAACTGCCCGGGTTTGATACTTAATATAAATAGCGCGGCCAGGGCGCAGGAATTATAGATATCTGCTTCCCTCCTGACTAAATAAGCAAACATAAAGACTATGGCCATCACCGTCGCTCTTATTACCGGGTTCGATGCGCCGGTCATCAGGCAATAAATAATCAGTAGAGGGGTAGCGAGGTAAAAACGTATTTCCCTGGGTATGCGGATTAACCTTAAAAATAAAATAATAAGAAAACTAACTATACCCGTGTTAAAACCGCTCACCACCAGTATATGCACTGTCCCGGATTTAATCATAGAGCTATAAATAAGCGGCGATATGTTTTTCTTTTCGCCCAGGACCATGGCATCTAATATGCCGGCGGCTACCTGAGAAAGGCGTTGAAAAATTACCTCCTCCATCCTGTTTTTTAACCAAAAGACCAGGCGTTTTAGCGCCAGGGCTTTATTCTGATTTAATTTCACCGCAAGGCCCGGGGAACGCACGGCCATTATAGAAAATATACCCTGATTATATAAATAATTACGGTAACTCTGCCGCTTAATATTACCGAAACTAAATGGCCGACGGAGATTACCATGAAGAAGCAATTCTTCCCCGTAGTTTAAATTTTCCCTGCCTTTTATACGCACCAGGATATTACCGCAGGTTTTATACCTTGAATCAGCGGATTGTATCTCTTCGGCCTTAAAGATAAAGGAGGTCTGATTATTTTTTAAGAAAGGCTGGTTATCCACAACCCCTTTTACTATATAGGTATGATTACTCTGGTAGGATAAGAATTTCCCAATATGGGATTTAGGAAGAACCCGTGCATTTCTTAATAAGGCCGCGGCAAAGAAGAATATCAGGCAGGATAAAAATAAATCAAAGCGGGCGCTCTTTTTAAGAAAAATAAAACTAAGCAGCAGAAAAACCAAGGCAAAAATGTAAACCCATAAAAAAGGCGACCTTAAGCAATCGGCAATGATTATCCCTGAACAGAAAATAACTGTGCATATTACCAGGGGCCGTTTAGTTATACTACTCCGCATAAAAGAGCTCTTTTAATTTTTCATACCGGTAATCGCCGATACCCTTTATCTCTTTTAGTTCCTCAATATCTTTAAATCGGCCTTGGGTATTGCGGTAAGCCATTATTTTGTCCGCTAACTTTGGCGTGATACCGGGCAGGTTTAAAAGGTCTTGCGGGTTGGCTTGATTCAAGTTTACTCTGGTAATGCGCTCATCTATCCGGACGACGCTGGCTATGCGGGAATTAACCTTGAGCGTGAAATTTATGCCTAAGCCCAACAGGGCCACAGCAAGTAAAAACAAAATCACCCTGCGCTCCTGTGTTGTGAGATTAAACATAAAATCCTCCTTCCTCACTATAATAGACGCAGGAAAAAGGGAAATCTAACAAAAATAGTTTTTATTATTTAGCGGGTGGCTGGGGTGTTTTCGAGACGCGGCGTGCGGCGAGAAAATACCCCAGACAGGACCCGCTAAATATAAAAGTAATTGAGGGAATTATATTACGATATTGACGAGCTTCTTGGGGACGATAATGCAGTTTTTGATCGGCTGGCCTTTAATCCAGGGTTTGAGTTTTTCATCGCTAAGCACGAGTTCCTTTAATTTATCCTCGCTGATATCTGCCGGGGCCTCGACTTTTAAGCGCAGCTTACCATTTACCTGAACAATAATGGTAACGGAATCTTCCCGGAGGAATTTTTCCTCGTATTTCGGCCACCCCGCGGCAAGTATGCTTTCTTTATGGCCTAATTTCTGCCACATCTCCTCAGCCAAGTGGGGCGTAAACGGGGAAATCAACAATACCGCGGTCTTTACTGCTTCGGTTATATCTGCGTCAAGGTTCTGGTAAATTTCGTTCACCAACTCCATAATCCGGGAGATGGCCGTATTAAATTTAAAGCCTTCCAGATCCCGGGTCACTTCCTTAATCGTAGAGTGCATCTTCTTTTCTAGCCGTAGGCTTATAGCCGAAGATGAATTTTTCTTCTCCTGATGTTCAAGCAAACGCCAGAGGCGGTTTAAGAACCTAAATGCGCCTTCAATGCCGCGCTCTGACCACTCCATCTCTACTTCCGGCGGCGCAGCAAATAAAATATATAATCTCAAGGTATCCGCCCCGCATTTCTTAATAATGGAATCCGGGTCAACGATATTGCCACGCGACTTAGACATTACTTCCCCGTCCTTTAAAACCATGCCCTGGGTGAGTAATTTCTTAAACGGCTCGGAAAAATCTATCATCCTGAGGTCCTGGAAAAACTTAGTAAAGAAACGCGAATATAATAAATGCAGAATGGCATGCTCTATGCCGCCGATATACTGGTCAACCGGCATCCAGTATTTGGCCTGTTCTTTATCAAAGGGCGCTTCTCTAAAGGCAGACGAACAGAATCTTAAGAAATACCAGGAGGAATCAAAGAAGGTAGCCATGGTATCGGTTTCGCGGCGGGCAGGAGATTTGCACTTTGGACAGGAAACATTAACGAACTCTTTTACTTTGCCCAAAGGGCTTCCGCCTTTTCCGGTAAAAGGCGCGTCTTTAGGTAGCTCCACAGGCAAATCTTCGTAAGGCACAGGGACAACCCCGCATTTTTTACAGTAGATAATCGGAATGGGTGTCCCCCAGTAGCGTTGGCGCGAGATGAGCCAGTCGCGCAGCCGCCAGTGGGTCTGGATTTTTCCGATTCCGGCAGCGTCCATCCACTCGGAAATCTTTTTCTTAGCTTCCTGATTAGGGAGTCCGTCAAACTGCCCGGAATTAACCTGTACCCCGTCGCCCTCGTATGCTTCAGTTATTTGGTCGTTGGTCGTTGGTCTTTGGTCGTTGGTCCGAATAACTATTCTCATTGGTAGCTTGTGTTCTTTGGCAAAAAGAAAGTCACGCTGGTCATGGCAAGGCACAGCCATAATCGCGCCTGTGCCGTATTCCATTAAAACATAATCCGCAATCCATACAGGGATAGTTTCGTTATTTACGGGATTTAAGGCATAAGCGCCGGTAAAGATGCCCTCCTTCTTTACGTCAGAGGCAGCGCGCACAACTCTACTCTCCTTGCTTACCTTTTTTATAAATTTCAAAACCTCTTTTTCCTGAGGCTTACCCTGAATAACCCCTTTTACTAAAGGATGCTCCGGAGCCAAAACAATGTAGGTTGCGCCAAAAATAGTATCTACCCTGGTAGTGAAAACAGGGATGGTTTTTTCGTTATCTTTCAGGCGAAAATATATCTCAACACCTTCGCTCTTGCCTATCCAGTTGGTCTGCATGGCAACGACTCTCTCAGGCCAGTCTTTCAATGCCTTAAGGTCATCCAAGAGGCGCTCTCTGTATTCGGTAATCTTTAAAAACCATTGCTCTAAATCCTTCTGCTCTACCTTAGTATGGCACCTCCAACATTCATCGTTAATAACCTCTTCATTAGCCAGGGTGGTCTCGCAGGCCGGGCACCAGTTGACAGAAGATTCTTTCTTGTAGGCTAAGGCCCGCTCAAACATCTTTAAGAATATCCACTGGTTCCATTTATAATAATCGCTTTCGCAGGTTGAGACTTGTCTTTGCCAATCATAGGAGAAGCCCATTTTTTCTAATTCCGCCTTCATCCAGTCAATACATTTATGCGTCCAGGTATCGGGTTTGGTCTTATTTTTTATGGCAGCATTCTCTGCAGGCTGGCCAAAGGCATCAAAACCCATCGGGTGCAGGACGTTATAGCCCTGTATCCATTTATAGCGGCTGTAGGCATCGCCGATAGTGTAATTACGCACATGGCCCATATGGATTTTTCCCGACGGATAAGGGAACATCTCCAGGACATAATATTTTTTGCGGCCGGATTTTGCTTCAGCGCTAAAAATCTTATGTTCCAGCCAGTACTTCTGCCACTTTTCTTCGGTTTCTTTAAAAGGATACATCGTATTTTATTGCCTGAGTTTTCTGACAGTATTTAAATTCATGCTGTCGTCTTCATCGCTCTTCTTAGGGGTCTCTAAGATAAAAGGTAGATCCCTTAATCTAGGGTGATTAATAATCCGTTTCATGCCTTCTAAGCCTATCTTTCCTTTTCCGATGTGTTCGTGCCGGTCATGTTTAGAGCCCAGCTTGTCTTTGGCGTCGTTAAGATGTATAACCTTGAGCCGATTCAGGCCAACCATTTCATCTATTTCATCGAGGACGCCTTCCAAGCCCTCTTTAGTAGCAATATCATAACCGGCCAGATACGCGTGCGCGGTATCCAAGCAAAGGCCGACGCGCTCTTTATGTTTTAAACACTGGATAATTTCTTTATGGTGGCTGAACTTATAACCGAGCCACGATCCAGAACCTGCGGTATTCTCCAGCAATACGCCAACCTTAGTACTTTGGGATTTCTGTAATATCCTGTCTAAGGCTTCGATGAATCTCGCCAAACCTTCTTCTTCTGTAGTCTCCTTGTGGCTACCCATATGCGTGACAATATAATCAGCACCTAAGACCTGCGCCTCCAGGATATCCTCGATGTAGGCTTCGATAGAGGCATTATAGAGCCTGGGATTGGGCGAGGCCAGATTAATCAAATAAGAGATATGGAGAAAAAGCGGAGAAATCTTAAATCTTTCCTGCCTCTGCCGGAATTCCTCAATATCTTTGGGTTCTAAAAAATCCTGGCGCCACTGCTGGGGATTGCGCGCGAATATCTGCATGGTGTTGCAGCCTAATTTATGCGCCCGTTCCAGTGCCTCGTAAACCTTCCCCTCAGTAGAAACCTGCATTCCTAGCAGCATGATGCCTTAAATTATACTCTATTTAGAATTTAGCGTCAAGGGGCATACTAGGAAAAACAAAGGGCGGCTAAGAGCCGCCCTGAAATTTTTGGTGGTGCGTATTGGAGAAAGTTAGAACCTGCCTCCAACACTCGCAGTTAAAATAATTTTAATCTATGTCAATGCTCCGCGCGCGGAGCGCGCTCCCGTATTTCCCTTTTCACCGCTCGGCTTCTGTGGGCAGAAGCCTCGCTGGGCGCCCCGCTGGGGCGGGGCTTCTTGCTAATGCAATGCGTGGTCGGCTTTGCTGCGGCTTTTGGCTGCCGCCACCCAGCCAAAAGCCGCTTGCGTCCAAATCAACTTTGTTTATAAGAACGGTTGTCCGCCTCCCGCCTTCAACACTCTAAAATACAGCTACGAGGCGGGATGCAAAGCCTCTCCCAAACAATGCTTGAGAAACGCAAGCAAAATTTTGGTGCGGGCAAAATTTTGCCAAAAGAAAACCGATATTTCAAGGAATGGAAAGCTTTATTTTACCACAAATTATAAGCAATTAATTAAAAAGCGTAATCTGGTTTCTATCCTTTATCTTAATATGTCTTCCTGTATAAAATGCTCCCATCCTTTTGTTTTCACACTCCAGTTCACTTTCATTTAGATTCCTCAAATCATACTTTGGAAAAAATTCTATTTTTTGTCTACCCACATAGTTATATTGGCTGTTGCGATTATTTGGCTTATCAATAATCCGCTGTATTAGCTTTAAAGATTGTAAAGCAATTATCTCCTTATCATTATCTTTTGAAGTGTGATGCAAACAATTATGCACACATCCTAATACCAAATCCATAAATTGAATAAGGTGAGAATATTGACTCCCCGATAATCTATGATCGGAATCAATAAAAGTAACATTCTTTGCTTTTATTGTAATTTTTTCATCGTTGCTTGATATAAAGAATATCGGATGCCAAGGAAAATGTTTATGTGTTTCTAACGATCGATTATTATCGTGATAAATATTATCTATTACAATGGTATCCCATTTATGGAAGTACGACTTAACTGATTTTAAAATCGCTGTTCTAAAGAATCTATTGTAAATATTACTGCGTTGTTTCCGTTCTCCGAATTGAGATAGGTCTATTTTATTGATATCTAAGCCTAATATGTAAAAATGAATTATTTCTCGATCTGACAGTAAATATTCTATCCATTTTTTGGCGATAAAAAACTTGTCCTTTGCCTTGTGAATATCTTTAAAATGAATATGCGTATTATTCTTAGCATGATGTCTACAAATGTCTACGCATTCACCCCAAATTGTATTCTTAGCAGGATTACCACAACGACAGTTTAGCAAATCTTGAATGAATTCATTTTCCCTTGCCACTGGAATTATCAGAATCCCTAGATACAGCCAACCTTGAGATTCAGCTTCATCGCAAAATAGATTAAGATTAATAAGCTGATTTTTATCTTTCTGATTTCCAAATAAATCCTTCATATGAATGAAAAGAATTGAGAAATTATCTTTAAAGCAAGTTCCCGCTATAAAGAAAAAATGAAAATCGACATTTATGTCTCTAAAATAGGCCTGGACTTATTTCCTGTTGTTTCCATTGATAGAGGTAAAGCTGGGAGTTCTTTTGCCTCAGGAAGTTTCTCCGGAATTTTACCGTGAAGCAACACGTAACGAACCGTATTCTGAATAATGCTAGTATTTCTATGGATTCCCTCGTATATTTTGAATCTCTTTTTCCAAGTATTCATATGTGTTTTGACTTCCTTTTTCAAAATATCATAGGCTTCTTTACTTTTCGTAATAGAATCTTGAATTCGGGTCCTAAATTCTTCGGATTGCATAAATTCAAGTATGGCCTTACCTTTAGTTTCAAATTCTGACTTTGATAATTTAAGCGCATACATCTGTAGTAATGTTTCTCGAAGGAATGTTGCCATATCCAAAACTCCATAGGGATGAACTATAATTATATCGCCTTCGACCCAAAAACCCCGCCTGTCTTCTTTGGTAGCCCAAGTAACGATTATCCCATGGTCTGCAATTACTCTAGCTTTATCGCGTCGAATTTGTTCTATGAATTGATTCTGAAATTCTTTGGTCTTTTTACACTCATAAATAATCTTCCCGATCTTCTTGCTTTCCGCTTGCACTGTCTGAATAATATCACCTTTTCGTCCCGTTGGTTTTATTTCATCTTCTGGAAATTTCTGTTTGAGTTGATTAGCTAACTCATGCTCAAAATCAAGACCCTCTATCTGTGGCGTTGTGCCTTTTTTTATCATTTCCTCAAGCTGCTTAGCTTTCTCAATTGCTTCATCTCTTGCTTTTCGATATTTCTCAGCCATTTGGCTTACCTTCTCTGTCCTCGCTCTTTGTTTATCCATTCCCGTCTTTATGCCATCTTGACGAATCTGCTTCTGTTCTTTATGTTTTTCTCTTTCTAATTTACGCTTAATTCTTTCTTGCTCTTTCTGAAATTTCTCTTTAAGTTTTGCCTTAGCATCTACTTGTTCTTTTTTTAATTTCTCTATATCATTTTTAAGTTTTTCTGCTTTTATTTTCTCTTTTTCTGAGCCAATTCTTATCCCTTCTTTTCTGATCCGATTTAATGCTGTTTGTTTATCTTTTTCAAATCTAGATTGGAGTTTTTCTTCTCGCAAGTTAAATTTCTGTTTAAGTTCTGATTTTAAGAGACGCTCTTTGTTTTTTAATCTCCCTTGTGTTTCTTTAACTTGTGCTCGACTGTCTTTTATTTTTTGCAAGTATTGATTTTTTAATTGTTTCTCTTTTTCTCTGACGTTTTTGTATTCCTCTTTAAGTTTTTGGCTTTGCTCTTTTGCTTTAGAAAGTTCTTGCTCGAGCTGTTTCCTGTGTTTTTGCTGTTCTTCATAAACACCTACTACCTTAAGCCATTTGTCATACGGCAGCATAGTTCCGCATGAAGGGCAAGGTTTTAGCTCTTGTAATTCTGTTTGTTGTTCCATGACTTAAATCCTTCGGGCCGTTTCCGGTTATTGGAACATTTCCAAAATAAGCATCCTTAGAAATTTATAAATGCTCACCCGGTGGCAATAAGGTCGAAATATCTATTCCTTGAGTTATTTTATTCCACTGGGCGATTCTAATTCGAGCGCCCGTCGCGTAATCTAAAATATCATATCGTTTAAATATTTTTATTAAGGTACTAACGGGAGCGCTAATAGTATTTGGAGAGATAATAAAGGAATGCCTAGGCCTAACAACCCTTGAGTAACCTAATAGCTGAGATATGTCATTTAGATTGATGGAATTTAGCTTACATTCGACAAAAGCTAAATCGCACTTATCTTTATGTTTTATAGAAGCAGTGATATCAATTTTAATAACATATGTTTCGAACTCAGGAAAAAATGAATGTAGTTTATGGTGCCTCAGAAACTCTGATAAATCTTGCCGGGAAGTATCGTAAGCTTTTATTTCGGCTTTAGGATACTTACCTTCAAGATACTTTTCGAGCCATTTTATTATCTCTGGGTATAATTCCTTTTCTGATGAATACATTTATTCCTTTTCTTGAAAAAGAGTTTTCTCTTTGTCGGATTGTTTACAGCCAAGCTCCAAACAAACCTGCCAATAAGTATCGCAATGCTTACCCTTCAACTCTCGCGGTAATTTATCAGAATTTTCTTCGGGGTGAATACCTCTTTGCCTCTGCCTCTTTCTTTCGGGCATGCACAGCTTTGCTTTTCTACCGGAGAAATATAATTTATTATATTCTGCTAATTCTTTCAGAATTTCATTTTTATGAATAATCCTGAAACCCACTGGCTCAAAATATTCAGCGTAAACCTTTAATTGGTGCTCTCTAGCCCAAGCTTGCTCTCGCCCTTCATGGTATTCCTTGGCATGGCCATTTCGAATGTTAGGATGGCCCCAGTCTATAGTATTCACAGGTATTATTAACGGTTCACTCTGGAGCAGGTTACAAATTTGTACCGGTAATTTCCAGTTTTCGTTTAAAATCGAGATATAAACCCTGTGCCTACCAGCTTGATCTCGCCCACCAGTACCAATAGAGCCAGTCACATCAGCGATACCTCTAAGGAACTCTTTTTTTATTTCTTCTTCTGCTCCAAAGATAATTTCCGGTACTTCCATTTCCCTAAAACTTGTTTTTCCTTGGAGCAATTTATTAATATTGCGCCAAAGCAAAGAATTTTTGGTTGATTCAATGATTATGCTTACGGAATTTTTTAATTGTACCTTCTTTGGTGTAACTTCTGTTAATTCTCCAAGGCGATTTATAGTATCATCTAAACTTAATAATATCTTGTCCTTGGTATCAAATGATTTCTTGATCCCTTTTGCTTCCAAGCTCCGAAACGGATAATCAATAACCAGCTGCCTCATACCGCTTACCTCTCTCATCGTTCCTCTTCCAACAATTAAACCTAGCAGATAAGCCATATCCGGGTCTAAAAATGTCGACATTGTTTTATTTCTCCTTTTGGATGTCTGGTTTCTTAAAAATCAATATATATTCGTGCACTTTATTTACGATAAAAGAATACGGATATCCAAGTGGACGCATATTGTTATATTCTTTTTGTCTATCCCAAATAATAATATCATTTAAACAAAAACCTATTTCTTCCATTTTCCTAGTTAAATCCGAATGCAACTGATACAATGTAGAATTTTTTCTAATATCCATCACAACTACTATACAAAAACGCTTTGGCTTTGTAACATCATAGACTTCCTTAAAAACTTTTTGTAATGAAGCTAAGAAATCTTCATAGCTTGGAATATTCCCGAAATCGTCTTTAGAATCACTATAATTTTGAATCTCTTTTTTGTCTGCTGTCCTTTTACGATTTAGGATATCCCAATAGGGCGGTGAAGTAACCGTTAAATCCACGAAATCAGACGCCAAGTATTTTTTAATATTTAAAGACGAGTCACAGTAAATTGTAGAATTGTCTTCACTAAACATGCTTTTGTATGTTTCTTCTAACCTCTTTTTAGCCATGCCGCAATATTCCTTGTTTATCTCAAAACCAACACCTTTCATTTTCATAGCTTGAGCAGCAATCATTACGCTACCGCTACCCATAAATGGGTCTAGAACTATTTGATTCGGTTTATTTGTGTATATCTCAATTAAGCGTTCTGCCAGTTTTATCGGGAACATGGCGGGATGCTTTAATTTCCATTCTTCCTGGTTTTTTTGGACATCTCGCCAAATACTGAAAGAGTATTGGAGCCAGGTTCCACCGTTTAATTTATTCAACTTTTCTGCCATTATCTCGCCACCTTAACAAAATATAACTTTTCTTTGACTATGCGCCTATCCGTTTCAGCCTGATTTATGCTTTTATACCTGCGATGATCTCGCTCAAGAATCCTTACTCTTCCTCTGGATGACAAAACATCAACTATTTCCTCTTCGTTCATTAACCCTTCATCGTTATAGCTTAGAAGCATATATTTAGTATCGGCATTTTCTATTAAATCCTTAAAAGTAATTTTGACATTCACCTTTTGGCAATATGAAGACTTCTGATTCTCATATGGCCTCATGCCAGTTTTTCCATATATTTGAGGCTTATCGCCGTTAAACCAACCTTCAGCGATTAGTTCGAGCATAAAATAATTTGGGGCATACTGCCTTTCATTATACGGTGGATCCATATAAAGGATATCACACGACAATTTTTTTATCAGTTCATTAGCATCGCCTTTAAACACTTTATTTTTTCTTTTGCTCGGCGGTATTACAGGCACTCTTAATTTTAAAGGCTTCAACGCCCTGGGATCCCAACACTTCAAAAAAGCCGCATAATTACCGGAAATATTTGCTACAAAAGGCACAGCTTCTAACAAGGAAGATAAAAGAATATAAAATTCATCAAGGCTTATTAGTTCTGCTTCTTTCCAAACTTGAATTACAGAACGAATCGCATCTATTTTCTTACCATTTTCATCAGAAAAATATTGCCTTTGATGTGGTCCATTTTTTGAACCGGAGGGACAATAATTATTGTAGATAAAGCCTTTTGATGGCGGAAGGCTATTTAGGTGCTCGATTACTCTTATAATATTTTCTCTACAACCATTAACTCCAATAACTTGGCCTTTTAAACCTTTAAAAAATGGATATTGATTATTTTTGATATATGTTCTAGCAATAGCATATGAAAATTCCATAATATCATTTGTAAAAACAGTAAACCCTTTTCTTTTGAAATGCTGCGCGACAACAGTAGTCCCGCTGAATAAGTCGCAAAAACTGGACCCATGGTTAATGCCAGTTTTTGCAACTCCTTCTTCAAGAAAATCCAAAAGTCTGTTTTTACAACCGTAATAGCGCATAGTATAAACAAAAAACCTTCGCTTTTGAGCGAAGGTTTTAATTATTTTAACGTGGCAGTTCCCCCTTCGAACATACCACTTTTACCTGATTGTGGATATACCTTACCATAGAAATTTACTTTTGTCAATTACTTTCTGCCCACAAGATCATCTAAGCTAATCTGAAAAGCATTAGCGAGTTTAATCATAGTTTGAATATTTGGATTCTTAGCTGCTCCTTGCTCGATCTTAGTTATAACGTTATAAGATAAACCGGCCTTTTCTGCTAATCTCTGCTGAGACCAGCCAGCTTTCTTTCTTAATTGTTTTAATCTTTTATCGAACATTTTGCTTGACAATATGCTACATTATAGCTACTATGATATTACTACTTTATAAACACTATTGTTATGCCTTATTTTAACACTTTTAATCAACATAGCAATCAAATTCATAGCATTTCCATTCCTTGAAATATCGGTTTTCTTTTGGCAAAATTTTGCCCGCACCAAAATTTTGCTTGCGTTTCTCAAGCATTGTTTGGGAGAGGCTTTGCATCCCGCCTCGTAGCTGTATTTTAGAGTGTTGAAGGCGGGAGGCGGACAAAACGTTCTTATAAACTAATTGATTTGGACGCAAGTGGCTGGCGGCTGCCCGCACCCAGCCGCCAGCCGCAAGACGAGCCGAACACGCTTAAAAATTAGCAAGAAGTGAGCGGCCAAGCGAACGCCAAGTGAGGCTTTGCCCCAGCAAAGCCGAACGGTGCACGGGAGATACGGAAGCGCGCTCCGCGCGCGGAGCATTGACATAGATTAAAATTATTTTAACTGCGAGTGTTGGAGGCAGGTTCTAACTTTCTCCAATACGCACCACCAAGAGTGATAGGGTGCTGCTTCAAGGAGAGGACGGAAGGTACCTTCCGTCGAAAAATTGAGGCGGCGCTCTTTTAAAATACAGTTCTCCTTGGCTTCGCCAAGGACAAGTTTCACCAATCTTTTTGTCATTTAATTTTGAGCAATCGGAAGCTCAAAATTAAATGGCTGGATTCTAAATTTCCCCTACAAGGAGGTTTTTATGCGTTACTTTCTCTATGCCCGTAAGTCCACTGATGAAGAAGACCGACAAATTCTTTCTATTCAAGCTCAGATTACTGAAACGCTAGAGTACGCTAAGAAGGAAAGATTAGAGATTGTCCGGGAGTTTATCGAATCCCGAACAGCTAAAGCGCCTGGCCGGCCTATATTCAATGAGATGATCTCTCTACTTGAACATGGCAAAGCCGAGGGCATACTTTCTTGGCATCCTGACCGACTGGCGCGGAATTCTATGGATGGCGGGAAAATAATCTATTTGGTTGATAAGGAAGTTATTAAGGACTTAAAATTTCCCACTTACCGTTTTGATAACACCGCTCAAGGCAAGTTTATGCTCTCTATTGCCTTTGGCCAAAGCAAATACTATGTGGATAACCTTTCAGAGAATATTAAGCGAGGCATTAGGCAGAAGATCAGAAACGGTATCTATTCCGGTCCCGCGCCAGTCGGCTATTTGAACGATACTAAGACAAGGACAGTTGTAGTAGATAAGAATAAGGCTCCATTACTTAGAAAGATGTTTGAGTTATATGCAACAGGTAACTACACCTTAGAGCGATTAACCGATACTATTAACGCCCTCGGCTTTGCCACCCAGATGGGAAATAAGTTGAGAATAAGCAAGTGCCAGCAGATACTCACTAATCCTTTCTACTATGGACTCCTCTCTTATTGGGGCGAACACTTTGAGGGTAAGCATGAACCCATTATTACCAAGAAACTTTTTGACCGAGTGCAAATAGTGATGCGCCAGCGCGGCAAACCGCAAAGCAAAAACACAAAGTATTTTGTCTTTAAGGGACTAATGCGTTGCGGGGTTTGCGGTGCAACGGTTACGGCAGAAATCCAGAAAGGCCATCATTATTACCACTGCACCAGAAAACTCACTCCCTGCAAAGGCACAAGTCAAAAGTTTGTGCGTGAGGAAGCGCTGGCGCATCAGATACAGGAATACATTCAAAAAGTTTCTTTACGTGATGATTGGCTGGAGAATATTTTAAGGGAACTTGAAAAAGATAAGGAACGCTTCAGCCAATCATCACATACTCATCTGCAAAATCTCAAGGCTAAGATTAACGAAATAGACGCAAAGATAAGCAAGCTTATAGACCTCTACCTACAAGGCTCCCTGTCTCTTGAAGAATATAACCTTAAGAAGAATGAATTAGTGTGCTTAAAGAAAGATTTACAGGAAAAAGCGGGAGATTTTGCAGATGAGGGTAATAATAGGTTCGAACAGGCCAGGCGCTTTGTAACTACCTTGAATGAGGGAAGTTATGCGATTCGAGGGGGAAATTTAGAATCCCAGAAAGAATTTCTGAAAAAGATTGGTTCGAACTGTATTTTAAAAGAGCGCCGCCTCAATTTTTCGACGGAAGGTACCTTCCGTCCTCTCCTTGAAGCAGCACCCTATCACTCTTGGTGGAGCTGGAGGGATTTGAACCCTCGACCCCTTGCATGCCATGCAAGTGCTCTCCCAGCTGAGCTACAGCCCCATAATTATTCTGTTGACCTGTGCTATTTTAGAATATAAAATAGCTTGCGTCAACTAAATATTGCCGGAGTGGCGGAATGGCAGACGCAGCAGCCTCAAAAGCTGCCGAGGGCAACCTCATGGGGGTTCAAGTCCCTTCTCCGGCATTTAATTTTTGGGATTTATTATTTTTGCGCCTGCCTTAATAGGCTATTCTGACTCAGATAAGGCCTTACGGCTTTGTAGATGCGCTGGGCGATGAGCTTGTATCCGTCGCAATTAGGATGGATAAAATCGCTCTTTAAGCGCGGGTTGGTAATAATACCGCTTAAGGCGCCGGGGATAAAGATGGCGCCTTTTTCTTTGCATATCTTAGAAAACCCTTTGCGGTACTCGGCAAGAAAAGGCCCGGTGCTGATATCTACTACTGCTACCATAGCGCCTACTGCCTGGATTTTTTCTACCATTTCCCTGACGTTAACTATGGTGGTTTCCTGAGGTATCTTCCTTAAGAAGTCATTCCCTCCGAATTCAATAATCGCTACCAGCGGTTGCCGGGTTAACACGTCGGAATTCAAGCGCTTTAAAGCCTCAACAGAGGTATCTCCGTCTATACCCATATTCAATACCGGGATTACGGTTAACTTAGCCATTGCCGTAGGATAATCTTCTCCGCTTTGCGCGCCGTATCCAAAGGTAATGCTGTCTCCGAAACAAATGATATTTACGCCTTGAGAATCTATGTTCTTGATTTCTTTCTTGGCGCAGGCGCATAAGGCTATAATGCAATAACCCAATAACCCAATAACCAGAATTTTATTTCTGAGCATGTCTTAATCTTAATTGCCCACAAGATGCCTCGATATCTTCTCCGCGCTCCCGGCGTAAGGTAACCTGTAAACCGCCTTTTACCAGATAATCCCGGAAAAAACGGATTTCTCCCTCTGCGGGAGGAGTAACCTTTAATTCCCGTATCGGGTTAGCCGGGATCAGATTAACCTTTACTAACCCTAAACCCTTTAATATTTTAATTAAATTCCGGGCGTTCTGCAAGCCAGAATTTATGCCCTGCATTAAAATATACTCAAAGGTGATTTGGCGGTTAGTCTTCTGGATATAGCCGCGGCAGGCGGTAATGAGTTCTTTAAGGGGGTATTTCTTATTTATAGGCATAACTTCTGACCGCGTTTTATCGTCCGCAGCGTGCAGGGAAACAGATAATTCTACCTGCAGCCCCTCCTGAGCTAATCTTTTAATGCCTGGGATGATGCCGCAGGTAGAGATAGTAATCCGGCGTGCGCCTATACCCAAGGCATCTGGGGAATTTATAATGCGGATAGCCTTAATCACGTTTTCATAATTATCTAGGGGTTCACCCGTGCCCATAAATACCAGGTGAGTGAGTTTTTTATATCGGGAATGATTTTTCAGGTATAAGGCCTCTTCCAGCATCTGGCCGCAGGATAGGTTCTTTTGAAAACCCCCCAGACCGCTGGCGCAAAAACGGCAGGCGAACCTGCAGCCGGCCTGCGTAGAAAGGCAGCCGGTCATTCTGTTCTTCTCGGGTATGGCTACTGCCTCGATAAAATTTTTATCCTTCAGCGCAAAAAGAAATTTTTCCGTCCCGTCTTTCGATTCTAATTTTTTAGTTAACTTTAAGCCAAAAAGATAAAAATTATCCTGCAGCTTTTTTCTTAAATCTGCGGGCAAATCGCTCATCCGGCTAAAATCCGCAGCTCCCTTTTTATATATCCAGGAAAAAATCTGCCGGGCGTGAAAAGCAGGCTCTTCCCAGTTCTTTAATTTAGCTTCCAGTCCGCTTAAGCTTAGGTCCTTTATATCCCGCATGCTTTTCTTAAAGATTCTTTATCAATCTTACCGAGGCGGTTTTTAGGAAGGGATGTTTTGAATTCAAAATAATGGGGGATTTTAAAGTGTGCCAGATGCTGACGCAGGAAATAACGCAGGTCCTCCTCGCTTAAGGAGCTGCCTGCTTTTAAGACGACAAAGGCCTTGGGGACCTCGCCCCTTAATTTATCCGCTACCCCGATTGCCGCTGCCTCCGCTACCTCGCTATGCTTATGTAAGGCTGCTTCAATTTCCGGTTCAAAAACAATCTCGCCGCCTACCTTAATCATCTCTTTAATCCTGCCTACAATATAAAGGTCTCCTGCATCATCAATCCTGCCTAAATCTCCGGTATGAAACCAGTTATGGCGTATAGCCTGTTTAGTCAACTCCGGTTCCTTATAATAACCGTCGGTAACTGTCCAGCCCTGCACTGCAATCTCGCCGACCTGATTTGCCGGCATTGGTTTATCATTCTCATCCAATATCTTGATTTCTATCCAGGGCGCCGGCTTTCCTACGCTTTCTAACTTCTGCGAGCCGGTGGGAATAACGGTAGTAGGGGCATTGGTTTCCGTCAGGCCCCATCCGTGATAAAAAAGAGTGCGCGGGCAGCGCTGATGAAACCTACGTACGGTATCAATTGAGCTGGGCGCCCCAAAGAGCACTATCCAGCGTAGACTTGATAAATCAAAGGTATCAAATTCTTTTATTTGCAAAATTGCATAATACATGGAAGGGACAAGCCAGAACCAGTTCACCTTGTGCCTTTCGATATTCTTTAAAAACTCTAAAGGGCTGAAGCGTTCCATCAGAACAACACTGACGCCGAAGGCAAGGTTCGCCTGGATAGAGATAATGCCTGCGAGGTGAGACAAGGGAAGAGGGCATATTATCGTGTCACGGTCATAGATATCATTATTTACGAAATATTTTATTGCCATCGGCGGCGCATCCAGCTGTTGATAATTAATCAGCACGCCTTTGGGCTTGCCGGTTGTCCCTGAAGTATAAAAAATAACCGCGTATTCTTTATCATCGATTTGGACTTGAAGGTTAGTGCTTTTGCCTTCCTGTGCTAATTCCTCAAAGGAGAAAAATGGCGGGATCTTCTCGTGGCAAATGATAATTTTTTCTAAGGCAGGGCATTTCTCTTTTAAAACAGAAAAGGAAATGCCGGGTTTACTTTTGGCGATAAGGATTTTTACTCCCGCATGGCACATGCAGGAGATAAGCTCATCCCCTGTCAGCATAAAATCTAAAGGCACGCAAGTAGCGCCGATAGACCAGCTGGCTAAATAGCTGTAAACATATTCCAGCCCGTTAGGCAGGTAGATGGCGATTTTATCGCCTTTTTTTACGCCTAAGTCCGTAAGGCTATTGGCAAATTTAAAAGAAATATCTTTTAATTGGGTAAAACTGATAGATTGGTCTTTGCAGATTATGGCGGGTTTATCTAAAAATTTTTCTGCCTGTTTTTCTAAAAGTCGGGCTACCTGCATAGTTAAAAAAATAATGCCAAAAACCTAAAAGCTATACCAGTAATTTAACAGGGGTTTGGCCTCTTTGGCCTTATCAGTAATAATACTCTTTAACCGCGTATACTCTAAGAAGCCTTCTCTTCCCAGCTCCTTACCAAATCCGCTCTGTTTAAATCCGCCGTAAGGCATTTCATTATGAAACATCCCGTAGGTGTTAATCCAGATAATGCCGGCGTTGATTTTACCGGATAAATCTTTGGCTCGTGCCTCATCCTTAGTCCAAATTGAACCTGCCAAACCAAAATCGCTGTTATTGGCTAAAGCCACTGCTTCCTCTAAAGTAGAAAATTTATCTACGCACGCAACCGGCCCAAAGACTTCTTCCTGAAAAATAGACATTGCGGGCTTTACTCCGGTTAATGCCGTAGCGGGAAAGAAAAAGCCCTTCTTCAGGCGCGGCTCATCGGAAATTTCTCCGCCACAGAGGACTTGCGCGCCTTCTGACTTGGCCTTACGGATAAAATCCAGGACTTTTTTCCGCTGGTTTTCGGAAATCAAAGGCCCCATCTGGGTTTCGTAATCCAGGCTATCGCCTAATTTAATCCGTTTTGCCTTGGCCACAAAGTCAGCGATAAATTTATCATAAATATCATCTTCAACGAAGATACGCGACATGGCGGTGCACATCTGGCCCTGATTCAAAAATATGGAACATAAAGAACCGTTTACTGCTGATTCTAAATCCGCGTCTTTTAAAACTATACTGGCGGACTTACCGCCTAACTCCATGATTAACTTCTTTACCTGCTTTGCGCAGTATCCGAGGATTTGTCTGCCGACGGCATTACTGCCGGTAAAAGAAACCATATCTACGCACTTATCCGCGCAGAGCGCCTCGCCTAATTTGTCGCCTGCGCCATGAATAATATTCACTACTCCTTTAGGTAACCCCGCATCCTGGATAATTTTCGCTAATTCTAATGCTGTTAAAGGCGTTAAACTGGAAGGTTTTAAAATTACGGCATTACCTGCGGCTAAAGCAACGGCTAACTTCCAGGAAGCAATCAATAAAGGATAATTCCAGGGCACAATTAATACTACAACGCCTTGCGGCTCGCGTAAAAGTTTACCTTGCGCATCTTGCGCTATCTCCCGCGGTTCATCTTTTAAATATCCTTCTAAATTATGCGCGAAATGTTCGAAGGTTTTAGCGCTTGATGGTATATCCATAAAAGTCGATTCTTTTATGGGCTTACCTGTATTCAAAGATTCTAACCTGGCTAAATCTCCAGCCTTATCCAAAATGCCTTTGGATATTTTTAGAAGAAATTCTTTGCGCTCTTTAAGAGAGAACTTTGGCCATGGCCCTGTATCAAAAGCTGTACGCGCGCTATTGATTGCCGAATCTACATCCTTCTCATTAGCAACGCTAACGCTAGCTATAACCTCTCCCGTAGAAGGATTGATTATCTTCCGTTGCTCCCGAGAATCAATAAATTCGCCGTTAATGAATAAAGAATATGGATGTGTCATATTAATTTAGTTTAAAGTGGGTGGCTGGGGCGTTTTCGAAGCGCGTGATGCGCGAGAAAATGCCCCAGACAGGACCCACTTTACTTTATTTTAACCTGTTTAAACAATTCAAATAAACGGCTAAAAGGCACGTACCAGCGCGAAAGTTTTCCTAAGTCTCCCCTTAACTTCATTTTGCCCTGCGTAGTCGCCACAAACGGGTCAAGCTTACCCAGAAATATCATTTCCCAGGCGTCTTTAGGCGCTGAGATGATAAAAGGCGCCTCGGCATCATAATCTAACCGGATGATTTTCCCTTTTTCAAAATTAAATTTATAAACTGAACCCTCGCCGTCGAGCTTAATCGCTAATTGTAGAGACAGGTCCATCTCCCTGCCTTTATTGGCGATAAATTCATCCTTATTCACCAAATCTACGATCGCCTGGATGTGTTCTTTAGAAAACATCTCATAGGCCTTATCGCTGGATAAGACCCCTTTCAGCTCTTTATCCAAATCATCGAGGATTTCTTTCTTAAATAATCTGGCAACCGCGCAGGTCCTTACTGCTTCTTCCAGAGTTTCAATTAAATAGAGCGCGTCTTTAAAATTATCCGCTGCTGCCACAACCCCGTGATTTTTTAAGACTACTAAATTATTCTCCTTCAGGGCTTCAATGACTAATTCCGGCCGGGTGACTGCCGGGGCATCCTGAATGACAACAGGGATATTGCCTAAATAAAGTTTGGTCTCAAAGGTAAGGGCCTTGATATCAGAATAAACCGCAAAATAGGCATTCACCATTACCGGATGACAGTGGATAATTGCCTGATGCGGGAAGTTCTTATAGATTAAGCTATGCAGGGGGAATTCCGTGGTTACAGGCTTAGACTTTAATTCGCTTTCGTTTGTCAGGTCCACCTTGAGTATATCTTTTTCTTTTAAATCCCCTAAGGCGGTTTGCGTAGCGGTGATCAGTATATCCTTATCATTTAACCTGACACTTAAATTCCCCGAACGGCCTGCCGCAAGACGCAAGGCATTCAACCTTTTGCCAATCTCGATTATCTCCTTCTTTAGTTTTCTCTCTCTAGCGATAATCATCTGTTCATATCCAGGTAGATATGTTTAGTAATTAATTCGTTGGGAGTAACGTCAAAGGCAGGATAATAGCCCTTTACACCTTTGGGCGCTAACCTAACGCCTTGGTATTCTAACATCTCCTTGTCCGGGCGAATTTCAATTTTAATCTCTTTGCCGCTTTTTACGCGTGAAGGCGGCGGGCATAAAACATAAAAAGGAATCTTGAAATAACGCGCTAAAACAGCTATCTGATAAGTGCCGATTTTGTTAGCAATGTCTCCGTTTTGCGCCAGGTGATCTGCGCCCACGATGACTTTATTGACCTTGCCTTGTGACATAACATAAGCAGCCATACTATCGGTAATTAAAGTAACTGCTAAGCCTGCCTGCTTTAATTCCCAGGCAGTTAACCGCGCCCCCTGTAAATAAGGGCGCGTTTCAGTAACAAAGAAACTGACCCGCTTATTTTGCCTACGGCAGAAATCTCCTATCAAAGGCATCAGGCCGCTGACATTGCAATGGGTAAGGATTACGTCTTTATTTTTAATCAATCCGCTCGCCTGCCTTGCCTGCTCTATCCTCTTGTTTTTAAGCACCTCCAAAAACCCGAAAATATTCCTTTTTAAAGGCTCGCCGCGACTCGCCCAATCTAAGACCATATCAGTTAACATCTTAAAAGATAGCGTCGGCCGGGTAGAATTAAGGGCTTGAGCCACTTTTTTTAAGTCAGTCCTCCGCTTTTCTTCAAGCAGGAATGTATACATGACTAGAAGCACCTGGCCTACTGCCCGCGTCTTCATATTTTTTATGGCGCTACAGGCCTGCTGATAATTCCTAACCTTTAGATAAGTCAATTTACCAGGCAAGGCAGTTTCATCAAGGATATAAATAGTATTACCCTTTAATCTTACCGGCCAAAATAAGGGAGAATAGCGCATTTATTTTCCTTCTAATCTTTTTACTGTTTCTAAAGCAATCTCAATAAGCTTACTTTCTGCCATGTAATAAAGCGGGTTCATAAACCCCATTTCTCCGGTAATGACATTATCGCTTACCGCAAGAATAGAGCCTGCTTTGATATTATAAACCTGGGCGATAGTCAAAAGGCTTGAAGAAACCATATCTACTGCAATGGCGCCTTCTTTGCGCTTGGCCTCGACTATCTCTTTTGTTTCGCGTAAAAGCGCATCCGTAGTCCAGGTTGTGCCCCGATGGATATTTATGCCCATATCCTTGGCCACAGCGTATAAAGTATCGCTGATTTTCTTATCGGCAACGGTTTGAAAATCCTTATCTACATAATAAGGGGTAACCCCGTCTGTGCGGATTACTTTATCCGCCACAACCAAATCTCCGACCTTGATATTTTCATCTAATGCCCCGCAGGTGCCGATACGCAGAATATTTTCTATCTTGGCATTACACATCACTTCCGTAGTTATGGCCGTATCAGTGGAAAATCTTCCGCCGTTAATCGCGGTAACTTTAATCCCCTGATAAGTTCCGGTATACATAGTATATTCCATAAAAGAGAAATTTCGCACCGGATTCTCTAATTTTTTTATGAGAAAATCCAGCCTGTCTTTTGGCCCGGGCACAATCGCGTATTTGCCCACATCCTGGGGCCGTAGCTGCACCATCTCGGTCAAATCCCGTCCGGTCAAATGAATTTCTTTTTGCATCTGCATGATTTCTTCTCCTCTAATTATCTATATTATTACACTTTTAGCGGGTCCTGTTTTGGTTTGTTTTCGCCGCACCGCTTGTTATTTTAGTGTTTCGCTTCCGCGTGCTGAAAATCTTTGCCGTGCACTGCGGTTTACGTCTCGCTTTCGCTCGCGACTTACGCTGGTAAGATTAGGTTACTCGGCTGCAGCTCGACGTAACCCCTTGTGCACTCTTGCCAAAGATTTTCTAATGCACGCTCCAGCAAAACACTAAAATTTATGCTCGTTCGGAAACGGTATTGAGTTTTATACTACCTATCACTTTGTATTGGTTAATCCCGAATTAATCTCTGTATTTGTATCATTTAATGTATATTTCTCGACCTTACCTTCTTTATCTACAAGAATCGTCAACATTTGCTGACGCATATCCATACCGCCGCCAAATATATTTACTATCGGGATAAAATTTGATGCACGATTCTTAACCTTTGTATATTGGTAGAGCATTATAGTCTTACCATTAGAATCGAGAGTTTTCATATATGGCGTGCCAAGCAAAGATACAACTTCTTGTCCAGTAGTCACGCCCTCTTTAATCTGGCTAACTTTATCTTGCTCAATTTTATTACCAACGCTAGCACAACCTAGAAGAATAGACACGCTGATTATAAATGGCAAAAATATAACTGTCTTCTTTCGCATTTATTCTCCGCCTTTCCTATTTGCTATATATTGCTTCAGCGGGTGACGCGGGGGATGCCTCGAGGAAAATTTGACGAGAGGCGCCCCCGCGGCAGGACCCGCAAAACTTTTAATTTCAGCACGCGAGCAAAGCCCGCAGCGAAATATATTAAAGAGCGAATATCTTCTCTAAATTACCACCTAAGATGTCTGCTTTATCCTGCGCGGATATGTCTAGATTCTTTACGGCATTGATGCCGGCGGAAATATCTTTTTTTGCCGGCCAGTCGCTGCCCCAGAGGATATGTTTGGGGCCCAATAATTCAAGCGCGGAAAAAAAGTTAGTCTTTTTGATATCACCGCTGGTATCCACATAAATATTCTTTAACAAATCCGTGGGTTTACCTTTTAGGTCTTTGACAAAATTTATACCCCTGAGCATCGAGTAAGTAGCGTCAAAACGGTGCTCTAAATGGGTAATCACTCCTCCAAAATAGGCAAAGATAAATTTAAGGTTGGGGTAATCCCGCAGGATATCCGCCATCAGGAGCTTACCGATGCAAATCGTAGTATCAAATACATATTCAACAACCGGCGTAAGCAGAGGATCATTTACGCGTTCAAATCCGATGGGGTTAACTATCTGCGAGTGCACAAATATCGGGATTTTAGACTCCTCGGCTAGCTTATATATAGGTAAGAACCTCTTATCATCAAGATAAACGCCGTTGTAACTGCTGGCTAAAGAAATAGCTTTAAATCCCAACTCTTGCGTTGCCCGCTTTAATTCATCGAGCATCTTTTGAGAATCCCCTACCGGTAAAACTGCTGCGCCGATAAACCTCTCTGGATAGCGCTTAAGTATTTTGGCAATAGCGTCATTATAAATACGGCTGACATTACCCAATTTTAAATGCGCATCCGAAGTAGGATAAGTCAGGACTGCTTTAGCAATGCCCGCCTCATCCATTATTTTAATTTGCGCCTCAATATCGCCCCAAACCTTAGAAAAAAAATGGGCGTTCTTAATAATTTCTTCCGGTAACCAATGCGAATGGCTGTCTATAATCATTTCTGTTCTGTGCTCTTTAAAATCCTCTGCGTCATCTCTTTCTCATAGAGGGTTTTTATCTCTTTAAGGGCCCTCTGCCCCAACTCATGAATGATGGCTTTCTCAATTGCTTTTAGTTTTAAAGCCAGGAATAAGTAATTCGGGCTCAATTTCTTATTTTTATATTTTAAGCTTAAGCCGTCCTTTTCTTTATTTTCAATATACTGTTTAAACTCGGCGATAAAATTCTTACCCGCATTTTCTTTTTCCAGCTCTTTAAGGATGAACCGGTCAATTTCTAATTGCGTAAATTTGCGCTCAATCTTATCTTGCGCCTCTTTCGCGGCCTTATATAACCAGATCAGGTATCTCTTCTTGAGATTCAGGGTATCGTGTCTATCCATTTATTTTTTAGGGTGTTTCTGCGTGAAAGGTATTACCGGTTTTGTCCAAGGCGTCTGCTGGTTAATCACGGCAATCTCTAAAGGGCAGACGTTTACCGGGACAGTCAAAGCAAACTTAACGGCGTTTTCAATTGCCTCAGTAGTCATCAGCCGGGAATTATCCATAGTTACCTCATCCAGCTTGCCTGTCAGGTCAGTATCCGTAACCCCAGGCAGTATAGAGGTAATTTTAATGCCATGGTCGCGCATCTCCCAGAATAGGCCCTTGGAAAAAGCGCGTAACCCCACTTTAAGCGAACTATAGACCAGAAAGTTCCTCGGCAGAGGATCGCAAAGCGTAGAACCTGAGACCATATTGATAATTGAGCCGGATTTACGCTCAATCATCTCGTTTATCACCAGACGGATGAGGCGCACATAGCCCAAATAATTAGTATGCGCTAAGCGTTCCAAGTCTTCCATTGGCTGTTTCTCAAAGGGATATTGGCTGGAGACCCCGGCATTATTGATTAAAATATCGATTTTGCCGAATTTCTCTTTTGTTTTTTTCACCAGATTTTCTAAATCGCTTAAACTGGTGACATCTGTAGGTACGGCTAAAACCTCTACCTTATATTCCTTGACGATTTCATCCGCGGTTTCTTTTAAAGGGCCTTCGCCGCGGGCGGCAATAGCTAAATTTATGCCTAAACCCGCGCAGGTCTTAGCAATAGCCTTGCCTATACCTCTGCTGGCACCTGTGATTATCGCAGACTTTCCTTTTAAGTCATTGTTCATTTTTTTCTCCCTATTTTTTGGCTGCCCTTTCAATAACTTCTTTAAATATTTTTAGGTTATCCTTGGAATGCTTATTGATAAAACCCTCTACCTGCTCGTCGTTAAACTTGGCTTTATCATCCATTTCAAAATGCTGAATCCAGGTCAATTCAATTCCTTCGGGTTTTGGCGTATACAGCCAGATAATCTTCATATATTTAAAGGGGAATTTAGGTTCTTCTCTTTCGGCGTAAGCCAAATATTTATCTTTAAATAATAGACGCCAGGACTGCCAGGATTTATCTTCATCATCCGTGAGCTTAAAGGTAATTTTATTGCCCTCTTTTTTCACAATTTCTGCTTTTTTGTATTCTGTACCGAATAATTCTGTCCAACGCGGGATATCGTTAGAGATATCAAAAATTAACTCATAAGGCGCATTAATAATAATCGAATTACAGGTATGGCCCATATCTCTCCTCCTTATCGTTCTTTTCCAAAAAGGCTTAAAATGATAGCTAAGTCTTCCCTGGCGCTTAAAGAATGCGGGGCGTTCTTGGGCATAAAAATAAATACGCCCGGTTTCATTTTAATCTTCTTACCGCTTAAAACAAAAGTGCCTCTACCTTTTAATACCGTAACCGCGGCCTCCCGGGTTGAGGTGTGCTCGGAAATATCGCTGCCCTTTGCCAGGCACATCAGGGTATAGTTGGAAATATCTGTCTTTACCAGCACCTTGCTGAAAATCCCCTCTTTAGGGAATTCCATCATTTTTTCTAAATCTTTTATAACCGATTTGGCCATCCCATCCCTCTTATTAGGGACAGTCCCCTTCGGGGACAGTCCCTACAATACTAGTCTAATATCGCAACAACACGAGACCAGGCAGCGCCGGTCTGTTTTATGCGTATGGGAAAACAGATAATTTTAAATCCATAATCAGGAAGCTTGCCCAGATTGCTCAATCTTTCTATATGGATGAACTCTCTTTTTCTGCCGTGAAAATGCGCCGGATAAAATTTCCTAGGGTCTTTTGTCTTTAAGAATTCACTGAGCATAAACTTATAGGGCCGGTCAATACCCATAGTATCCACACCGAAAATTTTTATTCCCCTATCCAGAAGATAGTCTATGGCGGAGATATCCACTCCGGGATAATCGCTGAAATATTTCGGCGTGCCGTAAAATTTATCCGCTCCGGTGAATAAAAGCACAATATCCAAAGGCCTTAGAGAGTAATTTATTTTCCTCAATCCGGACTCTATATCTAGAGCCCTGATGACCTCATCGGGTTTCTTATGGGTGAGGTCTATTTTAACTGCGTCGCTGTAGCAGTATTCAAGGGGAATATCTTCAGCAGTCTTACTAGGGCGGCCTTCTGTCTTGGAGCCGTAATGGAAGGAATAATCCAGGTGAGTGCCGACGTGCACCGGGGCGTGCACAATTTCAAGAGAAAGAAATTCTTCATCGGGTAGTTCTTCTTTCTTAACGATACGTATACCCAAAGCGTATTTAACCCTGCCTAAGAGGGTCTTGCCCATAATCACCCGGTTGAATTTCGCAACGCCTGCCTTATGGCTTACGCGCTCGATATCCACGCGGTGCACCTCAAAGGCCTTCTCATCAATGGGTAAACTCAAGTCAACTATTTTCATCGCACGATATTATTTACTAATCTTGGATTGAATAATTTTTTCGATATCGTTGATAGTGGAAAACTTGCCTATTTCGTTGGAGCTTAATTTTGTGTTAAAGACCTTATCCAAAGCGATGAGCGCCTCCACCATCTCCGTAGAATCAACGCCTATACTGTCATAAAGCTTCACATCGTCTTTCAATTCTTCGGGCTTTACTTTCAGCAACTTAACCAGGATATCTTTTATTTGCGCTTTTATATCCATTATTTTCCTCCCTTTATTACAAATGCAACTATAATTAGCCTTAAAATGAACCTGGCGGTTTTCGAGCGAACGTTAGAATTTAGCGGGTGACGCGGGAGATGCCTCGAGCCAAATTTGGCGAGAGGCGCTCACGCGGCAGGACCCGCTACCTCGTAAGCGAGAGAATCGACAGATTCATTACACGTGGACTTCGCCTTTAGTCGCGCCTGCCTCCCACTTGCCTACCCCCGCCATCACATCCTGAAAGCATAGCTTGGCGAGTATATCAAAATTACTCTCCATAATCCGGTTAATACGGCCGGGCTTGGAATAAAATTCGCGCATACACCATGCGCCCAAACGGCCTAAATCCTCGACGGAGAGATGATCCGTAGGTATTACCGGATGCAGAAAATCCCACTGGCTGAAATCCACTTTCTTCGGGTCAATCCAATTTTTTTTCAGGGCAATCCTCCACATGGGAGAATTCGGCGCAGGGGTAACATAGCCAATCCATAAGACATCCGGGTCAACCTGGTCAGCAAATTCAAAGCGCTGCTTGATAATTTGCTCCGTATCGTAATCAAACCCGATCATGATATCTGCGACGATAGCGATATCATTCTTGCGTAAAATCTCGATAGTCTTCTTGATCTGGTCAATGGTAGTGCCTTTAGCAATCCGCTTTAATTCTTCGGGCGTGGTAACCTCGATACCAAATACGCCCATAAATAAACCCGTTTCCTTCATCAGGGGCAAAATCGATTCGCAGTTTACCCAATCAACGGCCCGGCCTAAGGAGACCCATTTAATAGGGATATTCTTCTGTTTCTTTAGCTCGCAAAATCTTTTGACTCTGGCAGGGTCCACATTAAAATTATCATCCTGAATAACCACGACTTTTACCCCGTATTGCTTGTGTAATACTTCTAACTCTTCAATAACCCGTTCGGGTGATTTTGCGCGCCACTTCAGGAAATCCGAGGGTGAACGCGGGTCAAACTGATCCCACTCATAACAAAAGGTACATGCCGAAGGGCAACCCCGCGAAGTAATCATATCCACAAACGGCTTCCAATGGGTATGGCCGACATATTTATCCATAGGAAACAGATCATAGGCCGGAAGCGGCAGTTTATCCAAATCAGTCATCAGTGATTTATGCGGGCCCATGACAATTTTTCCGTCGATACGCGAGGTAACGCCGCCAATATCTTTGAAATCTTTCTTCTTATCTATGGCCTCGATTAAATCCGCGAATGATTCCTCCTCACCCATGACCACGAAATCTACGGCAGGATTTTCTTCTAAGGTCTCAACCGGCCTGGCTGAATACCATAAGCCGCCGAAGATTATTTTTATCTTAGGTAACGCCTCTTTAATTTTTGCGGCGGCTTCCTTAAAATGCCGCAAGACCCCGTAGCCGCCATAGCCGTGGATTTGCTCGCCGATAACTACGATATCCGGATTTCTGGCTTTGGCTTGTGTTATGAGCTCACCCATGGGTGTCTCGCATGCCCTGCCGTCAATAACTGCCACGTCCTTATATCCTCGCTCCCGTATATATGCTGCCCAGTGCGCATAGAGCTGATTGGGCGAACGGTGTATTCCGTGCGTAGCCCAGGAACCTACTTTGGGCATCACAAATAAAATCTTCATAACGACCTCCTGGTTTATTCTTTTTCTACTACTAATACCGAATTTATCCCGCCCCTACCGCGGGAAATTATCAGGGCCTTATTTATTTTATGTTCCTTGGCTTCTTTCATAATATAATTTAATCCCGGATGGACCGGATCATCTAAATTTACCGTCGGAGGAACTAAATTATTTTCCATCGACAAAATCGTAATAATCAAATCTACCGCTCCTGATGCGCCCAATAGATTGCCAAACATTGATTTTGGGCAGCTAACAGGGATATCTTTTAATTTTGCGCCAAAAACGCTCTTTAGCGCCTCTATTTCTGAATTATCCCAGATATTTACCGCCAGGCCGTCTAAACTTATATAGTCAATTCCATTTTCTGTTATTCCCGCATCGGATAAAGCCATACTGATCGCCCTTGCTAATTGCCGGCCTTTCGGGTCAGGGGTAATCCTGTTGTATCCGTCACAGCTTGTTCCGTAACCCGAAATATAAGCCGCAATATTTGCACCCCGCGCCTTAGCCCTTTCTTTAGGTTCCATCACTACAATACCTGCGCCCTCGCCGATAACAAAACCAGTGCGCTTTTTGTCAAACGGCCTATACGCACTTTCGGGGTAGGCATTATCCGTAGATAATCCGCCGTAGGTATTGCAGCACAATAAAGCATAGGGCGTAACCGGCGCTTCCATGCCACCGGCTAAAATCATATTCAGTTTGCCTTTGGCTAAAGTTTTACGCGCATAGCCAATGGCTTCAATTGAACTTGCCCTGTCTGCTACTACGGTCTTACTGAAACCCTTTATGCCATAATAAATAGAAACCTGCCCCTGGGGTGCCGCGGGAAACCAGGCCGAGGCCATGTAGGGCGAGACTCCCTCGCGGCCTTCAATATATAAATCGCGTAGTTCCGTTTCGGCATAAAGCCATCCGCCGATGGCATTGCCTAAAAATATACCCACCAAGTTAGGGTCTTCTTTTTTAATATCTATCCCGGCATCCTGTAGAGCCATCTCTGAGGCAATCAGCGCCATATGCGAAAAGGCGTCTATCTTTTTTAAGAGCCGCTCTGAAACGTGGCTGTATTTTTCTAAATCATCAATCTGCCCGGCAATGTGCGAGGGGTATTTGGAAGCATCAAAACGGGTAATCTCTTTGATAAAAGGCCTTGCGGACTTGATATTCGCCCAGAACTGCCGACGGCCGATACCTGGAGGGGCAACTATACCTAAACCCGTAACCGCAACTTTATCCATTATAACCTTTAGAAACGTTTAAGCACCAATGACGAATGTATGCCGGAAAATCCGCTTGAGGTTTTAAGAATCATATTGACCTTTTTAGCGCGCGCTACATTAGGGATATAATCCAAATCGCATAAGGGGTCTTTTTCTTCCTGATTTATGGTCGGAGGAAGGATATTCTTCTGGAAAATCATAGAACAGACTACCAGCTCAACCGCATTGGCGGCTGCCAAAGGATGCCCGATCATAGACTTTAAGGAACTCGCCGGCAGCTTATAGGCATAATCGCCAAAGACTATTTTATAGGCAGAGGTTTCAAATATATCATTCATACGCGTGGACGAACCGTGCGCATTTATATAATCTATCTCCTCTGGCTTTACGCCGGAATCCTTAAGTGCCAGAATAATGCAATTTACCATGGCTGCGCCTTCTGAAGGCAGGTCAGTCATATGGAAGGCATTACAACTGGTGCCAAAGCCAAGGATCTCTGCGTAAATATGCGCATTGCGCTTTAAGGCATGGTTTAATTCTTCTAAGATTAATATGCCCGCTCCTTCTGAGAGGACAAACCCGTCGCGTTTATTATCAAAAGGCCGGCTGGCCGCCTGCGGGTTATCGTTGTGCACGGATAAGACGTTGATTACGTCAAAGGCTCCGAAAGTAACCGGGGTAATCGGCGCCTCGGCTGCCCCCGAAAACACAATATCCTGTTCGCCGTCCTGGACTGTCTCTAAGGCAAATCCCAATGAATCCGTCCCTGCGGTGCATCCCGTGGAAAGCGTATTGCAAATTCCTTTAAGCCCGTATCTGGCGGATATTTCAATAGAAGGGGTATTAAACATAGCCGCGTCATACAAATCCGGCCTTACTTTTGCCGGGTCAATGGGATTTTTCCCATCGTCGGTAACTAAGGCGAACTCCTCTTCCATATATTTTGTCCCACAGATAGCATTAGCAAGACAGACGCCGATACGCTCGGGATCTTCTTTAGATAAATCCAACCCGCTATCTTTCAAAGCCATATCCGCACAGACTACGCCAAACTGCACGTATCTGTCCATGCGCATTGCCTCTTCATGCGTCAGGCCTAACTTAAAGGGGTCAAAATCCCGCACTTCCGCGGCAATACGGGTATTGAATAAAGAAACGTCAAAACTATCCACCCGCCTGACTGCTGACTTCCCTGAAGACATCGCCTGCCAGACGTTATCCTTGCCGATGCCGTTAGGCGAAACTACGCCAACGCCTGTAATAACTACTCGCCGCTTTTGCATTTTTATTTCTTTTTCTCCTCTTTAACCCGCGTTACTTTAAAAATAATATTACCTCCGTCAGGGCAGGTAACCGTATCTACGGAATCGGGATTCTTCATAAAGAAAAAATCAGCGCCGAAATTAAGGGCAAAAAGCGCGGGGAACGCCGTATGAAACGCCGCGCCGCAAAAACCGGGAATACACTTAAGGCCGGTGGTTTCCCATTTATCGCCTACTTTATAACCAAAGGTGCATTTGCCTTTGGCCTTAACTACCTCAATAACCATTTTTTTAGGATTAGGGCCTTGGAAGTTGGGGTCTTTAGGAATTGTTTCGACTTTCCCCTGTTTATCCAGAATCTCTGCCTTAAATTCTAATTTTCCTCCGTCAGGGCAAGTAACCAGTAAGGAACGCTGGTTATCGCGAAAAGGAAACCTTGCCCCGAAACTTAAGGCATAGATAACCGGAAAAAGCGCATGCGCCAGGCCCAGACAAAATAATTCCGGAGGATGGGTAAAGTCTTCCAGGATTAATTCATCGCCGATTTTATATCCGTGATAACACTCGCCAAAGACTCCTGTTACCGTAAGTTTTAATCCGGGAAAGGGAGAATTAATCTTGGGCATTTTAACCGGCCATTCCTTTCATCCTGCGCAGCAGTTCTTCCTTAGTAAAAAACCTCCCTGCCTTCTCTACCTCATGCACCATTTCCACTAATTTCCTGTTTAAGGGCGCATCTAGCTTATTATCTTCAGCCAGGCGCACAAATTCACCGTTGATATAATCTATTTCCGAGGCCCTGTTTCTTTTTATGCTCTGCAATATCGAACCGTAAAGAGGTTCCTGGCTTAAGTTAGTCATGATGCCGGAAAATATTCCGGCTGCCTCCTCAAGAGGCAACGAGGCCAGTTTAGTCAGGCGCTCTAACGGAAAATCCGGCAAGGATACCAGCTTTATCCCTGAACAAGCAATAATCTCCAGGCCCTCTTTCCATATGCCAATGCTGATGCGGCTGACAGCGATATCCGAAAAAGCCTCCTGCATACTCTTACCTAATATCGCGGGGATGCAGTTATTGGCATTGACAAAAATTTTCAGATATTTCATCCCTTGCAAATCCTGCGTTATAATGGCGGGGAAAATCTTATTTAAAACTTCGCTTATCTTCAGTAAAGTTTCATCATTCTGGGAGAATATCCTGCCTATGATCCAATTGCCTTCAAAATTATGCACTACCTTAGCCGGCTCTAAATAAGTTGCCCCGAACATGACGATACTGGAGATGATATTTTCCTTGGGGATATATTGAGAAACAATGTTCTCTGCCTGGACGCCATTTTGCGTAGTCAATACCACCGCATCTTTAATAAATCCCATGTTCTCTTTTACTGCCGGGCCGAGATCCTGGGTTTTAGTCGTCAGGATTACCAACTCGGGCTTTGAATTTAATTTATCGGATACATCAACCTTGATATTAAAATCCCCTCTTACTCCGGAGATCCGTAGCCCCTTTTCTCTTATTGCCTTAACTGAATCGGCATAGCCTATCAGAAATACATCCAAACCCTTTAATTTCAAATAACCCGCCACAAGATTACCTATGGCGCCTGCGCCAATTACTGCAATTTTCATTCTTTATGATAAGTATTTCTAGGGAAGCCGTATTTTTTATAATCAAACCCCGTCTGTTCTAAGAGCCTGACCATCATACTGTAAAAAGGAGAGGGCACGTCGGTAAAAAAGGCGCCCACCACATCCTCTTCCTGGACTTGCGCAGATTTTCTTAAAGCCGCCAGCTCCTGCGCCCTTTTGGTCACTGCCTCTTCGGTGATGCGGCGATGAAAAAGGGGTATCCTGGAGATCATCAGGCCGAATTTTTCTTTAGTCTGCGGCTCCCAGTTCATCAAAAGCGCCCTTTCTTAAATATAGTAAAATTTTACTATTTAAATTATAGTATAATTATATAAAAAACCTCTTCTCTGTCAAGGATTTTTTAGCTATTTTAAAGCAATGGGGTAAATTACGGCGAGAACGGGCCTTTTATTTAGTGTCCTAAAATGTCTTTATTAAACTGGCGAGGAATTTTGACTCGGTTTCTACCATCTGGAGATTGTGTTCTAATATGCGAGCCGAAGGGGCAGACCCTTTCTTTTTTAAAACGCTGACCATCTGTTTTAAGCTCCTGGAGAGCCTGCGTAAGACCCGCGTGCGCGCGCGTAATCCGTTTTTTACTATGTCCGGTTTCATATAATTCAAAAAATAGAGGCTTAAGTCCAGGCTGAATTGCGGCCGTTTAAAATTAAGCAGGCTGCGGTTAAGCAATTCCTTAAACCTGGCTTCGCCTTGCGGGGTCAAGGTATAGACTAACCGTTGCGGGTGCCTGCCGGGCCTGGTTATCCGCTTGGTCACCAGCTTTTTTTTCTCCAATATCCGTAAAGGATAATATATGGATTTTAAATTTACGCCCGCGAATAAAGAAAAAATCTCTTTGATTTTCTTCTTTATTTCATAGCCGTGCTTGGGGCTCTCTTTTAATAGGCCCAGAAGTATTAATTCCTGCTCAATCATCCTTTTATGCCCATCTGCCTGAACTTTTTGTATCTCAGCTTGAGTAACTCTTCTTTTTTTAACGCACCCAATTCCTGCAGGTTTCTTTTTATCAGGTCTTTTAAGGTTTGGCCCATCTTTTCCGGGTCGGTATGCGCGCCGCCTAAAGGTTCAGGGACTGCTTCATCAATAATACCCATCTTTAACAAATCCTGCGCGGTTAATTTTAAGACCTGCGCTGCCTCAGGCGCCTTGGAGCCGTTCTTCCATAATATGGCCGCGCAACCTTCGGGTGAAATAACGGAATAGTAGGCATTCTCTAAAACACAGACCCTGTCCGCGATCCCAATACCCAAAGCACCCCCGGAACCGCCTTCGCCGATGACTATGGCTATTATAGGCGTGGCGATACTGACCATCTCTCTTAAGTTAAGCGCTATGGCCTGAGCCTGCCCGCGTTCTTCCGCCCCCACGCCGGGATAAGCGCCGGGGGTATCGATAAATACCACTATTGGCAGATTGAACGTATCTGCTAACTGCATAATCCTAAGGGCCTTGCGGTAGCCTTCAGGATGCGCGCAACCGAAGTTACGCCTTAAATTCTCTTTGGTGTCCCGGCCTTTTTGTTGGCCAATGACTACAATTTTCTGCCCATTAAATTTTGCAAAGCCCGTAACCATAGCTAAGTCATCCGAAAAACTGCGGTCACCGTGTAATTCGATGAATTCGGACATCAGCATATTAATGTAATCCAAAGTATAGGGCCTCTGCGGATGGCGGGCAAGTTGCACCCTCTGCCAGGGGGTTAAATTATCATAGGTTTCTCTCTTTAACCGCTCCAACTTTTCTTCCAGGCGCTTTACCTCAGAGCTAAGGTCAATTTTTTTCTCCGAGACAAAACCCCTCAATTCCTGGATCTTTTTCTCTAAGGCGACAATAGGTTTTTCGAAATCAAGTCCGCTCATTTTCTCTTATAGGAGGTTAGTCTACGATAGTTACTTCTGTACCGACGGGGATGAGGGTATATAATTCTTCAACATCGGAATTAGCCATGCGTACGCACCCCTGGGTAACTTGTTTGCCCAGGTTTTGCGGTTCGGTCGTGCCGTGTATCCCGTAGCCGGACAAATCAAAACCTAACCAGCGCGAACCAAGGATATTCTCGGGGCTCTCTGAAGGAATTACTGCGCCTGTTTTAAACCAGGTGGGGTTGGCAAGTTTATTGATAATCTTAAAAGTGCCTATGGGGGTTGAGTTATTTTTACCCGTTGAAACGATATAGGTCTTAACGACTTCTTCGTCGGTCTTTAAGATGAGTATATTCTGGGATTTATCCACAACTATACTGAAGGGAGACACCCATACCTTTATTTTTTCACCCGGAGCGATTCTGTCTCCGGATATGCCGTTGCTTTTCTTGATCAAATCAGTAGTTGTCTTAAACTCTCTGGCAATCTTGGTTAAGGTATCCCCGGGCTTTATTTCATAAAGTACGCTCTTGGGGGTCAGGACTGATGAGAATAATAATTTTATATTTATTTCTTCGATTTTCTTCTGCCAATTTACGACTTGGCGCGAATTAGGAAAATCATTAATCATTTGCTGGTATATAGATTTCGCAGCGAAAAGATCGCCTTTATCCAAGAGTGCCGCAGCCTGAGTAGACATGCCGGAGGCAGAAGTAAACCTGCCTGCCTTTATCTGCCAGTGGCGATTAATCTTCTTTATTACTAAGGTAAAAATAACCGCGGCTATTAAAACTGTGATGATGCCTAAAACTATTCTCCTGTTCACGAAACCTCCCTTTTAGTGCAAAAAGAAAGCTACTGCTATACCTAATAAAGCCCCCACCAAGACTTCAACAGGGGTGTGCCCTACCAGTTCGCGTAGCCTGCCCTCAGTAATCCTGCCCTGCCAATAAATATCATCCATCACTTTATTTAAGATACGCGCCTGCCTGCCGGTTGAGCGACGTACACCCTGCGCATCAAACATAACCACAATGGCAAAAGACGCGGCCAAGGCAAAATAAGCGCTATTAAAACCATATTCTAACCCGAGGCTGGCAGCTAAACAGGTAGCGCCCGCGGCATGGCTAGAGGGCATGCCCCCTGTGCCGATCAGCCAACGGAAATCAAATTTTCTCTGACGGATAACGCCGATAGCTACCTTTATGGCCTGCGCGATTATCCAGGCAGCAAGGGTAATGACAAAAACTTTATTCGCGATTATCTGGACGAATATTTCTCTCATTATTATTTACTTGTAAAAACAGAAGTTACTTCTATTTTAACCTTAGCCGGATGAGTCAATTTACCGTCTTTTATCAGAAAACCCCGGTTTCCCTCTACGATTTTATCCGCCGCCTGCTGCGGATTTTTTCGGGCATAGATTTTATTCTTATTTTTCATCAATGCGCCGATTATCCTCTTAAGTTCTGAAACAGAGCTCAATTTTGTTTTAAGGGAATCGTTTTCCCGGGAAACCTGCGCTACCTGGCTATGCAGTTTACTCCTTTGTTTTATCAAGGCAGAGTTCTCGGCCTTTAAAAGGTTAAATTTAGAACTTAAATCTTCGGTTTGCCTTTGCGCCTGCGCGCGCTGTGCAAATAGTTTAGTTAATCTCTTTTTACCGGCCCTTAAATACCCTTTAAGCGCCAAAACTTCGGCAGCGGCTTGCCCCTCTGAAGTATTTTTTTTATTAAGCGCCTGCGTCAGGTTTTCTTTATCTTTTTCTAAAAACGCTATCTGTATCCCTGCCTGGTTCAGGGCATGCGTTAAATTATGCCTTTCCCTGGCGGATGATACGTACTTAAAAATGCTAAATATGGCTATTCCCGCTAAAAGCAGGATTAAACTATTCTTGAGCATCTCTTTATTCATAGAATTATATTAATTCAGGTAAGCAAAAAACAACTACTCCGGGCTAGAAATGCTGTTATAGATTAGCATAAAATTTCTAACGGGGCAAGGTTTTTTCTTAACTTTGTTATTGCAAGGCAAAAATGTCCTGTTTCTAGCAAAGCAAGAATGTCCGGTTTTCATGTTATTGTTAATAGTAGTTCTTTTTCTTTTGGGACGGACTTTTCTTTTTGTTCATACTGTGAATAT